>JBILSK010000252.1:0-4257 GCA_044372165.1 Burkholderiaceae bacterium
CATGCCGCCCGACGATCTGCTGCGCTACGTGGCTCAGTCGGCCTGGCCGCGCGGCTATGCGGACATGTACTTTGCAGCCAGCCTGCCGCCCTTCGAACAATATCCGGCCTTTGACGCACTGATGGACAGGCTCGCCCCGGTGTTCGGACTGAACGGCACGGTGCGTGGGGTGATTGCCCTGTGCTGGGCATCGTTTGCCGGGGTACTGTCGCTGGTCATCCTGCGCCGTCTGAAGGGCGTGCCTGGGTCCTGGCCCTGGGCGGCGGCGGGCGTGATCACCGCGCTCTACCTGTGCTCCGGGCGCTTGACGCTCGCCCGGCCCGAGATGTTCCTGTCGATCTGGGCGCTGGCGGTGCTGCTGACCCGGACCTCGAGCGGTGCCTTGATCTGGGCGGCCAGTGGTGTCGTGATCGGCATGGCGTACTGGCTGAGCCCGATCTACTTCGTTTTTGCCGTGCTCCTGCCACTGCCCTGGCGTGCACGCGGCATGGTGTTCGTGGCGATGTGTCTGGCGTGGGCGCTGGGCTGGATGGGCGTCACCGGCGATCTGCACTTCGAATCGGTCCGATGGATGTTCCGGTCGCTGGGTTCGCGCTTGCCCGGGGTCGATGTCACCGAGAATCGATCGATCTTCTCGTCCCTCGGATTACCGCTGGTGCTGGGGCTCATCTTCCTGGCGATCCGCTTCTGGAAGCATCCGGATGCGGATGCGCGCCTGCTTGCCGTGGCCGGCTTTCTCGCACTGTCCAACCAGTTGCGCTACCTTCCGCTGGCGATGACCTTGTTGCTCCTGTATTGCCTGCGTCCCCTCGCACAGTCCTGGGTGCTGCCGCAACGCATGCGGATCGTCGCCTGGGCAATGCTCGTGTTCGCGTCGGCGTCGGTCACCAGCGGCTTGCCGTCGCGACAGGATCTGCCACGTTTCACCTTGCCCACCGGCGCGAAGGTCTTCACGCTGATCGGTCATGGGTCGTATGCGACCCTCTTCTTCAATGCGGGGCGCATTCAGGTGACGCCAGCCTTCGAAGTGGGCTCAGCCCTTCCGCTGGTTCAATCGATGGGCGTGCAGCTGCTTCGCACCGGGCAGCTGGCATGCGCGGAGCTGCGCGAGATCGGTGCAACGCATGTCGTCGAGGCCTACATGTCGGGCACGCCCCCCGCCTGTCTGCAGCTCGATGCAGTCCAGGACAAGTGGCGCCTGTGGCGCGTGAGCCAGGAGTCGATGAGATGAAATCCGCTTCGTCCGGCATGGACTATTTTCGTTTGCTGGTCGCCGATCCGGAGGCGATTCCCCTGTTCGAGGCCGCCGCATCGATCGCCATGGACGCAGATCCGACGCTGGATCTGCAGGAGGTGCTGTCGCAGTTCGACCAGCTGGCCAGTCAGCTCGCGGCGCGGTGTCGTCGAGCCTCTACCGAGCTGGCTCGCCTGCAGGCGCTCGTTCCGATGTTCCAGGGCGCCCAGGGGTTCACCGGAAACGCCACGAACTACTACGATCCCGACAACAGCTACCTTCATCGGGTGCTGCAGACCCGCCGAGGCATTCCGATCTCGCTGGCGGTGCTGTGTATCGAACTGGCCCGTCACATCGGACTGAACGCCCATGGGCTGTCCTTTCCCGGCCACTTTCTGGTGCGAATCGATCTGCACGAGGGCGCGGTCGTCTTCGATCCCTTCACCGCCCGAAGCCTGGATCACGCTGAACTGCTGCACCGAGCGGGGTCGAATCCGGCCGAGCTCGAGCGCCTGATGTCACCTGCCTCGAACCGGCAGATCCTGATCCGCATGCTCTCCAACCTGCAGGCGATTCATGCCCAGCAGGGACGTGCCGATCTGCTCGACAAGGTGATGACCCGGCTGCGACTGCTGCAGGGATCGAACTGATGCACTGCCCGGCTCAGGTACCGCAGAAGGTTCGGTAGCGCGCGGTTTTCTCGGCGGGCGCGGGCGTGGCGTAGTGTGCTCGTTCTGGGGCTTCCTCGAAGGGATGCTGCAGGGCGTCAAGCAGTCGGTTGAACGGCTCCAGGGAGTTCTGCTCGGAAGCGGCTGACAGGGCCTCCTCGACCCGTTCATGGCGCGGGATGATCCAGGGGCTGACCTGTCTGATGGCCTGTGCGCGACGCAGGCCCTGGCTGCCGCGGGTATCGGATGCGTCTTCGCTGGCACAGCGCGCACGCCAGCGCGCCAACCATGCATCGGGGGCGCGGGCGTCGCTGAAGCATGTCCGCAACGGGACCTCGTTGCCGTGTGCGGCCTCAGCAAGCGAGCGCCAACCCAGCGTGAAATCGACCCGCTCGCGGTGCAGCAGGTTCAGCCAATCTTGCGCGAGCGCGTCATCGTCGGCGTCGTCAGTCGCATCGTGGCGGGTCAGGCCGAGCTTGGCGCGTTGACCGCCACGCAGCGCCCGCGCGTATTCCTCGGCGAAAGTGTCCAGCACGCCGGTGGCCTTGTCGATCGCCTGCTCCGAACGGGAGTCGATCAACGCAAGCATGGCCTCGGCCAGTCGGGCCAGGTTCCATTGCGCGATGGCTGGCTGGTTGCCGAAGGCGTAGCGGCCGTCGCGATCGATCGAACTGAACACCTGGGCAGGATCGAAGGCCTCCATGAACGCGCAGGGGCCGTAGTCGATCGTCTCACCTGATATCGTCATGTTGTCGGTGTTCATGACGCCATGGATGAAGCCGACATTCATCCACTGTGCAATCAGGTGCGCCTGGCGAATCGCCACCGCGCGCAGCAAGGCGAGATAGGGTTCGTCCTGCTGGGCCAGCTGCGGGTCATGTCGGGCGATGGCGTGATCGGCCAGCGCACGCAGGCCGTCGATGTCCCGTCGGGCGGCAGCAAACTGGAAGGTGCCCACCCGCAGGTGGCTGGCTGCCACGCGTGCCAGCACGGCTCCGGGCAGCACGTTGTCGCGAATCACGGCTTCACCCGTAGCGGTGACGGCCAGGGCGCGCGTGGTGGGCATGCCCATTGCGTGCAGGGCTTCGCCGAACAGCACTTCGCGCAGCATCGGCCCGACGGCCGCCTTGCCATCGCCGCCCCGCGAAAACGGCGTGCGGCCTGATCCCTTCAGGGCCAGGTCGCGTCGCTTGCCGTGGCGATCGATCAGTTCACCCAGCAAGAGGGCCCGACCGTCGCCCAGCCGCGGCGAATAGCCGCCGAACTGATGCCCGGCGTAGGCCTGCGCGATGGGTCTCGCGCCATTCGGAACGGCATTGCCGCTGAAGATCGCAGCGCCCTGTTCGCCATCGAGCTCAAGCGGGTCCAGACCCAGCTCGGTGGCCAGTGCGTGATTGAGATACAGCAGGCGCGGCTGCGGGACCGAGGCCGGCTGCCAGGTCACGTGAAGATCAGGCAGCGCGTCGGCGAAGCTGTGCTCGAGGCGGGCGCCGAAGGGTGCGCCCATCAGTGAAGGTGTCGATGTCATGGCAGTCAGGCGAGTTTCATGAGGCGCGCCGCGCGGCAGTGACCCGCACTGGCAACCAGTTGCGGGCGAAGGCGCGATAGTCCTCGACCGAGGCGTCCTCGTGCAGCGAACCATCGAGGTCGTCCCAGAATTCCTCCCACAGTTCGGCCAGGTCCGATTGCAGGGCATGCGGCGCATTGGCTTCGATCCAGCGCAGGAAGTCGTCATCGTCTGGCCGCGCAGCGCGGATCGATCGCAGCAACTGCTCTGCAGCCTTGAGTGTGAAGGGCACCGTGACCGTCAGCGACAGGACATGAATGAGCATCGTGGCCACCAGGTTCGCTTCGTCGGAGCGCCCGCGTGTAAGGGTCTCCCAGTGCGAGGTGGTGAGCGCTTCATGCTCATGCGCTGCCGACAGGGCGTCATCGGGCAGGGCCAGCAATTCGTGCAGCGGATTGATCGAGGGATCGCCTGCGGACAGCACATGCAGGTCGAAGCTGGTATCCAGGATCACCTTGTGCAGCTGGGGCGAGCGTTCATGCCAGACCTCGGCGATGACCTCGGCGTGTTCGGCTGGAATGCTGCGAGGCAGCTTGCCCAGCTTGGCTGGCGTGCTGCGCACGGCCTGCAGCACGGTCTCGAACTGGCGCACCGTGCGCGGCCAGGCCTTGTCCTTCGTGAAGAGCAGTACCAGCAGGGCCGACGCGATGATGCGGTCGGGCTCGTGCAGGAAGGGGTCAGGTGCCGGGCCTGAGAGCAGGGCTGCGAGCGCGGCGGCAGCCTCGCGTCGCTCGCGCGCGCACTCGGCTTCTTCCTGTCGGGCGAGGAAATCCTCGTAGGGCCAGGTC
>JBILSK010000253.1:0-4254 GCA_044372165.1 Burkholderiaceae bacterium
GCAGCGTACTGATGTCCTTCGCTGTCCCCTTTTTCTGGCGTACCCCCGATCGCTGGACCGATGTGCTGATGCTGCTGACGCTGGGTGTGCTGGGCGGCCTGGGGCACTACTGCGTGGCCCGCGCCATGATCAATGCTCCAGCGAACATCGTCTCGCCGTTCCAGTATTTCCAGTTGCTGTGCGCTGGCGTGTTCGGATGGCTGGTGTTCGATGCGGTGCCGGGTGTGAGCACCTGGCTGGGTGCCGCCATCATCATCGGCGCGGGCTTGTTTCTCGGCTGGAGCGAGACGCGGGCGTCGCGACGCTGACGGGATCTCTGGGGACGACACGGCATTCGGTCGGTCACGCTGACCTGCGGGTTGCTCAGCCGTCACGGTCCATTACATGTCAACGAATCTCCATCGGCACGAACAACTGATAGCCCGATCCGCGCATCGCCCTCAGCACATCGCCCGTAAACCCTAGCTGGCTGAGCTTGCCGCGCAGGCGACTCATCCTCACGGCGAGGTTGGCCTTGCCCGCGTCATCCACGCCCATGCCGGTCGCCGCGATGAGCTGCCAGTACTCCAGTCGCTGCCCGGGCGCGCGTGCGAGCGCCGACAGCAACATCACGTCGACCAGATTGAGCGTTGTGGCTCCGTTGGGGCCACTGAGCAACATAGCCTGGGAGTCGAGTCGCAGTCGCATCGCGTCATCGTCGGCTCTCTTGTCAGAGTTCGCCCGAATGCTGCGCCCCAATGCGCGAACCGCGGCAATCAGCTCATCCTCGGCAACGGGCTTGGGCAGGTACAGGTCGGCGCCCACGTCGTAGCCTCGTACGCGGTCGTCCAGAGCAGTTCGGGTGGTCATCATGATCACTCTGAGGCTTGGCTGCACCCGCTTGAGTCGGGAGGCAAGACTAAGCCCGTCTTCACCCGGAAGGTTCAGATCGAGGATCATCAGCTCGAAGTTCTCGAATGGCACGGCATCGGACATGTCTTCCGCGCTCGAGTACCCGGTGACCATGTGGCCAAGGGCCACCAATACCTCGACGAGCGACTCGAGCAAATCGAGGTTGTCCTCGACGATGCCGATCTTCAGTTGACTATCCATGACCAGCCCCTCGGGTCATCGTTCACACCCTTTGCGCGACACTCGCGTGGTGGGTATGGCCCTCAGGTTGCGGGGCTGAAAGCATGACCATATCGCAGCGGTTGACCTGAAAGATTGCAAATGATTTCAAGCCCTGACGCCAACTGTCAGCGCGGCAACCACAACTCGAAACACACCTCGTCGGTGTCGCCGTCATGCAATGAGAGTTCTGCACCCAGGCGCACAGCCAGTTGATGAGACAGGTAGAGCCCCAGGCCAGAACCCGACTGACGCCGCGCGAGCGCGCCTCGGTGGTACTTCTCGAAGAGGTGGCTCGGATCGGGCCTGCCTGAAAGACCCACTTGGTTCGTCACACGCAGCGCCACGCCTTGCTGATCCTTGCGCTGGTTCGGTGTCACACTAAGCTGCACGCGTCCTTCTTCAGGGCCGTACTTGAGCGCGTTTTCCAGCAAGTTTCCAATGATCACAGCCAGTATCTGCCGGTCGCTTCGGCAAGCAGGTAATCCGACTGCCACACTGCAGTCCACCTGATCGCCGAGCAGTTGTCCATTGACGGCGTCTGTCACGAGATCGCTCATGTTCACGGGAGCGATCGCCAGCGACGTGTCACGCAGACCGGTCGCATCGTCAACAAGCGATGCCTGTGCACAGCGGTCGATCACGTTGCGCATGTTGTCCATGGCCCTGAATGCGCGTGCTCGAATCGACGGCATGCGACCGGCATCGCCCAGCGCAAGGCTCAGCACCGACAGCGGCGTCTTCAGCTCGTGGGTGAGCATTGTCATCATTTCTGCCTGCTCGGCGGCGCGTGCACGCTGGACTTCAGCCTCCTGCCGGGTCTGCAGGATCTGGCGCTCGGCCTGCAGGCGACGCCGATTCTTCTGTCTGGATCGAACCACCAGCAAGCTGCCCAATAGCGCTGTGCTCCCTATGCTGTAGGCGATGAACCCGCTGTAAGACCAGACTCCAGCGGGCATCAAACCCAGCACACGCAAGGCTTGTGGCATGAAGAGCGCAGCCATCGCGACGTAGACCAACACCATATAGGCTCGCCACCAGACACTGCGAAAGTCCTCGGCCACAGCGCGATCCGTCCGGGCTCTCCACTCGCGCGCAAGCAGAATGAGCACGACCAGAGTGGGCATGATCAGGGGGACTGATCCCTGCGTCAGCATCAGGCCGGGGCGCACTGCGCCAAGAACGACCAACAGCAGCCCGATCACCGGCATTGCGGACAATCCAAGGAGCAGTCTGTTGCCAGCCCTGCCCAAGCCCAGATCGGCCAGCAGCCGCGCGTGGAAAAACCCTGTTGATGCGGTGTACAGCGGGATCACTATCGAGGTGGTCCGGTCGATCATCGTCGCGGTCAGCCAGTCCGGACCCACCATTCTCAGCACACCCATCAGGGTCAGGGTGAGCACAAACGCAGAGGCCTGGTGAGCCATGAACAGGCCCAACACGATGTCGCGCTCGTCTATCCACGAGACAAGCGCCCAAGCGAAGACCATGATCGTGAAGACCAGATAGCCGAGCAGCTGATTGAACTGGCTGAACGATGTATCCCGCGCATCATCCCAGCTCAGGGCTTGTACGTGGATGCTGTGATTGCTCTGGGTGCGCAGCCTGAGCAGCACCTCGAAGGGCTGTGTCACGTCATCAAAGACCACAGCGTGGAAGCTGAAACTGCGCTCTGTCTCGCCGCGCGCGATGGCGTCGCCAACCTTCACCGGCGATTGCGTCAACCGGTCGGCCCGGAACACGGCGACTTCGTCCAGATGCCCCGGCAAAATCCGCAGCACCAGACGGTGATCGGATGCGAGCCTGCCCGGGGTCGCCATGGCTGGGTCAATTTTGAGGCGCAGCCACGTGGTCGATGCGGTGTATCCACGAGACAGCGAGTCTGTGAAGACAGTCCATGGACGCTCGAGCGCGGCCTGTGGTGAGAGCGCGCTTTCCGGGTCGTCCAGCCAGGCGCGCGCGACGATTGCGTCATGCGGCGCGTCTGGCGCCGCGTGTACACCGGCTGGCATGCATGCGATCGCCAGCAGCCACACGATCGTCTGGGCAAGGCGCACCACTGCGGTCAGAAGAGGGCGGCGTCGATCGGGCATGTGGAAGGATCCCGGCTGTTGACGGGCGAGTGCGAGCTTAACCGAAAGCACAGCGTGCGCCGGAGGGGTTTGAGAGGCGTACGCGGAACGAGGTGATGTCGTTCGAGCTCGCCGAGAAGCTGAAGGCTGAACTCAGGCATCAGGCCATCTTGACCCGCCTCGGGCGCTACCCGCATCGAAACATCATCCTTGGCAGGATATGGACGGCCAAAGAGAAGGCGTTTCCTGATGAGCCTGGCTCGAGTTTCTGTTCGGTGCCACTGTGTCTATCGGTCACGGGTATGGCATCGCTTCCGCTTGAAATGTTCTGAAATAAATCTCCGGTGGCTGCTGCTACCGTCCCAACACAACGCGTCACGCTGACGCCATCCGAAGCAGGCTGACAGGGGTTGCTGCGCCGATTCGCGACGAAAGCGACCAAGCGTGATCGCCCGAAAAGGACGTACAGATGATCTCCCGCGAATCGTTGACCTTCCGCATCGCCAGGCTGGCGTTCGTGGCGTACACGCTCGTCGCGGTTGCGTCCTGCGGCAGCGGCTCCGATTCCGACGGGTCATCGTCTGCCGTGGTGACCAAGTCAGAATCGGTGCAAAGCTTCGTTGGCACGGTCAGCTGCGACGCGATCGGCGGTGAGCCGCAGTCGCAAGCCTTCGAGACCCGGGTGATCTTCGATCGGGCGGTCTACCGGGGCATGTCGCAGGAGGTCTCGAGCGCCGCTGCGATCCAGGTCGGCGGACTGGCCGGCTCGGTCGTCAAGGGCGCCCGCTCGCAGGTGTCCGCCACGATGCCGCCCTCCTCCCTATTCTCGGGCTCGGTGATCGACTTCAAGGTCACGGCCAACCCCGAAACGGGCACCTACGCTGAGACGGGGCGGTGGACCATCGGCGTGGACGCCAACGGCAAGGCGACCCTGAAGGGCGACTCCACCGCCACGCTGGGGCCCGTCGCCAACGGCTGGCGCGCGACGTGCAGCTGGAACCTCGCCGAAGCGCAGGCGCCGGTCGGGCCTGTCTCCTACGGGTACATCGAGAGTCGTTATGCGCCACCGCCC
>JBILSK010000254.1:0-4240 GCA_044372165.1 Burkholderiaceae bacterium
CGATATTGCCCAGCAGGATCAGGCCGAGTCCGAAGATGACCACACCGGCCTGGATCAGGCGTTGCGGACCGAAGCGGTCGATCAACCAACCGAGCACCGGGCCGATGATCGCGGTCTCCATGGACTGCAGGGACGCCGCGCCCGACAGAGAGGTCTTGCTCCAACCCTTTTCCTGGGCGAGCACCGCCACATAGGCCCCGAAGGACTGCTGCATCAGCGCGGCCTGCAACATCTGCAGACCGAACCCCGCGCCCACCATTCGCCAGCCATAGAAGATCTTCTTCACCGACGCATTGTCGCTGATACTGACCCGACGGTCGTTCCAGCAATTGGATCGGTCGTTACGATGCGTCAGGGCCCTGCTGAAAGCCGGCGAATCCGGCTTGACATCAGCCGCTCGACGGGTAGGCTCAATGCACGCCACGGAACAAATGTTCCACAATTCAGAACCATTGGATCCTGATCATGTCCGACACGCAAGACACACTCGACTTCGCGCCCGAGGCCGACGCGCCGGTTCCCTACATTCGGCGGACCCACGAGTGGTACAACACCCTGGGCTACGGCAATCCCTATCGGTATGCACAGTACGACACCGTGCCCTTCACGCCGCTGGCCAAGCCGCTGTCGCAGTGTCGCGTGGCCCTGCTCACCACCGCAGCGCACTACCATCCCGACAAGGGCCAGCAGGACTGCAAGGCCCCCTACAACGCGGCGGCAAAGTTCTACAAGGTCTACACCGGCGACACCTCGATCGACCACGACCTGCGCGTCTCGCACGTGGGGGTGAATCGCGACGAACTCACCGATGACGCCAACACCTGGTTCCCGCTGCCGGCCCTGCGGCGCGCGGCCGCCGCCGGTCGCATCGGTGCGGTCGCGCCGCGCTTCGTGGGCGTGCCGACCAACCGCAGCCAGCGCCACAGCATCCAGATCGACTGCCCGGAAGTGCTGGCCATCTTGCGTGCGGACAAGGTCGACGCGGTCATCCTCGTCGCCAATTGCCCGGTGTGCCACCAGACCATGAGCCTGACCGCACGACACCTCGAGGCCAACGGCATCCCCACCGTGGTGATGGGTGCCGCCAAGGACATCGTGGAAACCTGCGGCGTGCCGCGTTTCCTGTTCAGCGACTTCCCGCTGGGCAATGCGGCCGCCCGCCCCCACGACCCGGCCTCGCAGGACAGCACGCTGGGCATGGCGATCGAGTTGCTCGAGCGTGCCTTTGCCCCGCGCACCACGGTCCAGAACCCGCTGCGCTGGGAGCGCTCGGACTGGAAGGACAACGTGATGAACGTGGCCAAGCTCAGTGCGGAGGAAATTGCCCAGCGCCGCGCCGAAAACGACAAGATCAAGCAGGTCGCGCAGAGCGTGCGCGACACCACGCTGACGGGGCAATGATCATGGAGGCGTCGCAACGCAAGGCCTTCGAGGGTGTTCGCATCCTCGACTTCACTCACTATCTGGCCGGCCCGTTCTCGACCTACCAGCTCGCCCTGCAGGGCGCCGACGTGATCAAGGTCGAACCGCTCGAGGGCGACTCGATGCGCTCGACGCCCCTGGACAAGACCTGGTCCGAGGCCGGGCTGAGCCCGTCCTGGATGGCGGTCAACGTCAACAAGCGCAGCCTCACGCTCGACTTCACCAAGCCGCAGGCGGCCGAGATCGTCAAGCGCCTGATCCCCCAGATCGATGTGGTGGTCGAGAACTTCCGCCCAGGCGTGCTCGAGCGGCGCGGCATGGGCTGGAGCACGCTGTCGAAGATCAACCCGCGGCTGATCTACTGCGGGGTATCGGGTTTCGGCCACACCGGTCCCGAGAAAGGCACGGCGAGTTTCGACGGCAAGATCCAGGCCATGTCCGGGCTGATGTCGATGACCGGAGAGGCGGTCAATGGTCCGATGCGGGCCGGCTTTGCCGCGGCCGACGTCACCGCGGGCATCACCGCGGCCTTCGCGATCGCCACCGCGCTCTTTCAGCGCACCCATACCGGGATGGGCCAGTTCGTCGATGTGGCCATGCTCGATTCGCTGCTGAGCTTCCTGTCCGGGCAGGTCGCGGAATACACCGTGCTGGGCGTGCGCCATGGCCAGCTGGGCAATGGCTCGGTGAGCCGCAAGCCGACGGCCAACCGGTTTCGCTGCGGCGGCGGCTACATCGTGCTGGCAGCGCTCACCGACAAGCAGTTCGACAACCTGCTGCGCGCCATCGGCCGCGAAGAGGCCATCAGCGATCCGCGCTTTGCAAACTGGGATACCCGCATCGCCAACGAGCCCGCCCTGCGCGAGATCATCGAGGCCGGCCTGGCAAGCGATGACCCCAAGGTCTGGGAAAAGCGCCTCACCGCGGCCGATGTGCCCTGCGCCTCGGTGCACACCATTGCCGACATCCTTCAGCATCCGCAGGTCGTCCACCGTGGCCTCGTCCAGGAAACGCAGACGCCGCTGGGCCCGGTGAAGCTGGCCGGCGCCGGATTCCGCCTGGAACACGGCAACGGCGGCATCGACAAGCCGATGGCCACACCAGGCCAGCACACCGACGAAGTACTCGCCCTGGCCGGCTATGACGCGGCCCAGATCGCCGCCCTGCACGCCGACAAGGTAGTCTGAAATGAACGCTCCTCTTGCAGCACCCGCCCTTCACATCAAGGGATCGGTACGCGAACAGGTCGGCGAAGCCGAGTGGGAGGCCCGGGTCAATCTGGCAGCCTGCTACCGGTTGATCGCACTCGAAGGCCTCACCGAGATGATCGCCAACCACATCTCGGTGCGTATCCCCGGACGCCATGACCAGTTCCTGCTCAATCCCTACGGGATGCTCTACGAGGAGATGACGGCCTCGTCGATGATCCGGGTCGACCTCGACGGCACCGTGCTCTTCAACCAGACCGAGTACGAGGTCAACCGCGCCGGCTGGGTGATCCACAGCTGCATCCACGCGGCGCGTCATGACGTCGACGCGGTGCTCCACACGCATTCGCTGGCCGGCATGGCCGTCTCGGCGATGGAGTGCGGCATCCTGCCGATCGCCCAGTCCTCGATGCGATTCGCCGAGATCGCCTATCACGACTACGAAGGCGTGGCGCTGCGCACCGAAGAACAGGCCCGGCTGGTCGCCTCGCTCGGTCATCGTGAAGCCATGGTTCTGCGCAACCACGGCCTGCTGACCGTGGGCGCCTCAATCCCTCAGTGCTTCAACAACATGTATCGTCTGGAGCGCGCCTGCCAGCTGCAGGTGATGACCCTGTCGTGCAACACGCCCTTGCGCATGCCCTCGGATGAATCGGTGGCCTATGCGCACTCAGTCTATGCAAAGGGGCTCAAGCGCCCCTTCGGTGAACTGGAATGGCCAGCGCTGCTGCGCAAGCTCGACAAGCTGGATCCTTCCTTTCGGGACTGACGGCACTGCGCCAAGGCCCCTGGTTGCAACGAGTTGCCCATGATCACGATCTACGCGGCACGCCGCATCCACACGATGAATCCAGCGCGCCCGGTGGCCACGCACGTGGCCGTGCGGGACGGGCGCGTCCTGGGAGTCGGCACGCTCGATGAACTGCGCGGATGGGGTGCCTTCGAGCTCGACGAGCGCTTTGCCGACAAGGTGCTCACGCCAGGCTTCGTCGAAGGTCACAGCCATGTGAGCGAAGGCCTGTACTGGCGCTATGTGTACTGCGGCTTTCATGATCGCCTGGACCCCGATGGCCGGGTGTGGCCGGGAGCGACCTCGATCGAAGCGGTGGTCAAGCGCCTGCAGGAGGCCAGCGCGCAGCTGCTCGATCCGAGCGAGCCGGTGGTGGGATGGGGCTTCGATCCCATCTACTTCGGCGATCGACGCTGCCACCGGCGCGACCTGGATGTGATCGGCCCGAACCGCCCGGTGGCCTTGCTGCATGCCAGCGGCCACATCACCAATGCGAGCACCTCGGCGCTGCAGCGGGCCGGCTATCTGCACACCGACCATGACCACGCCGGCATCGTGCTGGATGCCGATCGCCTGCCGACCGGCGAGCTCAAGGGGCCCGAAGCCATGGTGCCGCTGCTGTTGAAGCTCGGCGTGAAAGGCCTGGGCACGGCCAGCGACGACGAAGCGGTACTCGCGTTCTCCCGGCTCGCGGTGCGGGTGGGCGTCACCACCGCAACCGACCTGGCTACACCGATTCCGGATGACGCAGTCGATGCCTTGCGCAGGCTGACCGACGACGCTGCCTTTCCGCTTCGCCTGGTGCCACGATGCATGTGCG
>JBILSK010000255.1:0-4228 GCA_044372165.1 Burkholderiaceae bacterium
CACGCCGGCCTCGGGGAGGTTGGGCGTGATCACCGTGGCCAGGGGCACGATGGCTTCGATCAGCAGGGCGGTGGCATCGGCCTCCAGCAGCGCATCGCCACTCTTGGCCACCATCACCGTGTCCACCACCAGATGGGCTGGCCGCCCCGCGCGCAGGGGGGCGGCCAGCCCCTCGGCCACCGCCCGAATGATCGGCGCCGTGCCCAGCATGCCGATCTTGGCGGCATCGATGCGCACATCGGCAAACAGGGTGTCGAGTTGCAGCCTCACGAAAGACGGATCGACCGGACTGATGCCGGTCACAGCCTGGGTGTTCTGCGCGGTGAGCGCGGTGACCACGCCGCAGCCATGCGCGCCGTGCGCGGCAAAGGCGCGCAGGTCGGTGAACAGTCCGGCGCCACCGGAAGGGTCGATACCGGCGATCGACAGGACGTTGGGGATGTCTGGAGCAGTCATGCGCGAGAGCACTATTCGTAACGGAGCGCGTCGATCGGCTCCAGCCTGGAGGCCTTGCGGGCGGGGTAGTAGCCGAAGAAGATCCCGATGAGCGCGGCAAAACCGAAGGCCAGCAGCACCGACTGCGGCTCGACCTCGACCCGCCAGCCTGCCGAGTCACCCACGATCTGGGCCGCAGCCACGCCCAGACCCACACCGATCGCGCCACCGATGCACGACAGGGTCACCGCCTCGACCAGGAACTGCGACAGGATGTCGCGCCCACGGGCACCCACAGCCATGCGCAAACCGATCTCGCGGGTGCGCTCGGTGACCGACACCAGCATGATGTTCATGATGCCGATGCCGCCCACCAGCAGACTCACCGAGGCGATCGCGGCCAGCAGCGCAGTCATCGCCTTGCTGGCGGCCTCCTGGGCCTGCATGATTTCGGTCAGGTTGCGCAAGGTGAAGTCGTCATCCTGGCCCGCGGCCAGCTTGTGACGCTGGCGCAGCAGCGTGCGCGTGCCCTCCTCGGCCGCCTTCATGTCCTCGCCTGGATTGACCTTCACCCAGATCGAGTTGACCCGGCGCAGCTTGCCCTGCACCACACCGAACAGACGCGTGCGCGCGGTCGACAGCGGCACGAAGACCGCATCGTCCTGGTCCTGCCCGACCGCGCTCTGGCCCTTTTTCTCGGCGATCCCGATGACCGTGAGCGGCACCTTTCGCAGCCTCACGGTGCGATCGATCATGTCCTCGAAGGGCGTGTCCTCGCCGAACAGTTGTCGGGCCACCGTCTGCCCGAGAATGATCACCTTGCCGGAGCTGGCCAGCTCGGCCGGCTCGAAGGTCCGCCCCACTGCCAGCGGCCACTCGCGCACTTCAAAGAAATCGTTGGTCGTGCCATAGACCGCGGCGAACCAGTTCTGGCTGCCATACACCACCTGGCCGCTGGCCCGATGGGTGGGGGCCGTGGTCATCACCTCCGGCACCTCGAGGGCAATCGCGCGGGCATCATCTTCGGTGAGGGTCTGCACGCCGCCCGCGCCGCTGCGCACGCCACCGGTGTTCTGCGACGAGGGCCACAGCACCATCACGTTGGCGCCCAGGCTGCGGACCTGCTCTTCGACCCGGTTCTGCGCGCCCTTGCCCACCGCGATCATCGCGATCACAGCCGCCACACCGATGATGATGCCCAGCATGGTGAGCGCCGATCGCATGGTGTTGGTGCGCAGCGAGCGCAGAGCGATTCGAAGCGTCGACAGCAGATCCATGTCGGGTCGCCCTCAGCTGTCCATCGGCTGCAAGGCGGCCAGCTCGACGGCGGCATCATGCGGCGCATTGGGTGCATCGCGCAGCACGCGTCCATCCTTGAACAGGATGATCCGCGAGGCAAACGCGGCGACATCGGCTTCGTGCGTGACCAGCACGATGGTGATGCCCTCGCGATTGAGCGACTGCATCAGCGCCATCACTTCGAGGCTGGTGCGCGAGTCCAGTGCACCGGTCGGCTCGTCGGCGAGGATCAGTTGCGGATCGTTCACCAGCGCCCTGGCGATCGCGACCCGCTGCTGCTGCCCGCCCGACAGCTGCGCCGGATGGTGATCGATGCGCTCGCCCAGTCCCACCTGTTCCAGGCGGCGCATCGCACGAGCGTTTCGCTCGAGGCGTGGCACTCCGGCGTAGAGCAGGGGCAATTCGACATTGTCCAGCGCCGTGGTTCGCGGCAGCAGATTGAACTGCTGGAACACGAAACCGATGCGCCGATTGCGGATCGCCGCCAGTTCGTCGCGATTCAGCGCATCGACCGCCTCACCTGCCAGCCAGTAGCGGCCGCTGGTGGGCTGATCCAGACATCCGACCAGATTCATGAAGGTGGACTTGCCCGAGCCGCTGGGACCCATCACGGCCACGAACTCGCCCGGCATGACCGACAGGCTCAACTCGCGCAGCGCATGCACGGTGCCGCCCCCCACTTCGTAGCGCTTGGCCAGCGCCTCGCAGCGGATCAGCGGCTCGCCCTCGGCAGGCGCCGGCATGGAGGGCGGCGTATCCGTGATGGCCACCGGCGGCGCCCTACAGCCTCGGTCCGGCGGGACGCATGGGCGTGCTCGGGGTACCCGGCTTGGCGGTGGGCGCACCGACCACCCCGGTGTAGACCAGATCACCTTCGACCAGCTTGCGCTCGCCGCTGGTGCCGATCACCTCGGTGGCCACGCCGTCCGACAAGCCCAACCGCAGCTCCAGTGCCATCGGTTTGCCATCGGGTCCGAGGATGAAGACCCGCCCGCGCGACACCGAGCGACCGGCCAGTTCGACCAGGATCTCCGCGTATTTCTTCTTCTGGGTCTCGTCCAGGATGTCGTTGATGCGGGCCCGCAACTCGGCACGATAGGTCTCCGTGAGCTTGGGTCGATCGGCCTCGGGCGCCTCGCGCACCGACATGAAGCGATCGCGCATGCCCGAGAAGATGCCGTCGAGCTGCGTACGCTGGGACTCGGTGAAGTTCAAGTCACGTTCGAGGCGGTCTCGAAAGGCTCGCAGCGCTCCGCCGCCTTGGCCGGTCTGGCCCGCTGGGGCCGCACTCGAACCCGAACCTGCAGCGGCTGGCTTGTCCGCCTGGGTCTTGGCCGCAGGGGCCGAAGCGCCGGCGCTGGCCGCCGCCGCGGCTGCCACCGAAGCCGCGCCGGATGCAGCTGGCACGGAGCCCGATGCGGCCGCGCTGGTTGCACCCGCGGACGATGCGCCGCCAGACGCTGCGCCGGACGTACCGGCACCCTGCACGCCTGCCGCAGTCGCCCCGCCCGATGCCGCCGCCGCGCGCCGCGCATCGATCTCGGCATTGATCGAATCGAAGGTCTTTTTCTGCGCGGGGTCGAGCAGCTTGCCGATCTGCGCGCGCATCTCGGTGCGCAGCGTGGCCGCCGCCGCCGCCCGCTCGGCAGGCTCCATGTCGCGCAGCGACGCGTAGCGCTCTCGCATGCCCGAGAAGACCCCATCAATCGCGGTCTTCTGCGCATCCTTGAGCGAGAGCTCACGCTCCAGTCGATCCCGATAGCCCTGCAGGCCACCGCCCTGGCCCTGTGCCTGAGCGGTAGGCACCACCGATTCCAGTGCCGCACGCAGCAGGCCCGGCGACGCGGCTGCGGATTTCGGTGGTTCGGTCCAACCCGGCGGCTTGAAGCGCAGCGCCGCATTGGGCACCTTCAGCACGTTCTCGCGCACATCGGTCACCACCCGCACATTGGCGGTCATGCCGGGCAGCAGCGACTGCGCTTCATTGGTGGCCGACACCAGCGCGGTGTAGGTGATCACGTTCTGCACATTCAGCGAGGCCTTGCGGACCTGCTTGACCGTGCCCTCGAAGGTGCGCCCCGGAAAGGCATCGACCGTGAAACTGGCCTTCTGCCCCACTCGCAGCCGACTCACTTCGGCCTCGTCGACCGAAACCTCGACCTGCATGTCGCGCAGGTTCTGCGCGATCAGAAAGAGCTCGGGCGCCTGCAGGCTCACGGCAACCGTCTGCCCGGGTTCGATGGAGCGCTTGATCACCACGCCATCGACCGGCGCGCGAATGATGGTGCGACTGAGATCGACGCGGGCTTGCGACAGGGCGGCCTCGCGCTGCGCGACATTGGCCCGGGCATTGCGGACCTGCGCCTCGGCCAGTTCGATCTGCGAGCCGGCGCTGGCGACCTCCTGCTCGAGTGCACGAAAGAGCGACGCGGCCTTGTCGCGCTCGGCGGGCGAAATGAAGTTGCGCGCCACCAGTTCGGTCTTGCGCTGCAGA
>JBILSK010000256.1:0-4210 GCA_044372165.1 Burkholderiaceae bacterium
CGGCGCCAAGCTTGGCGTGGTGACCATGTGCATCGGCGGCGGCATGGGTGCCGCGGGCCTGTTCGAAATCCTCTGATCACCCGATCAACCCACCACTTCGCTGGAGACCGACCATGACCCGCCCTCTCAACCGACGCATCGTGCTCGCCGCACGCCCCCAGGGGCAGGTCAAGCCGTCTGACTTCCGGCTCGAAGAGCTGCCGGTGCCGGCCCTGGCCGACGGCCAGCTGCTGGTGCGCAACCGCTACCTGTCGCTGGACCCGTACATGCGCGGCGCAATGAACGACCGCAAGTCCTACCGCCAGGCCCAGAAGCTCGACGACACCATGGTCGGCGGCACGGTGGGTGAAGTGGTCGAGAGCCGTCATCCCAAGTTCGCCGCGGGCGATGTGGTGGTGGGCGGCTTCGGCTGGCAACTCTATGGCGTCTCGGACGGCGCCGGCCTGCGCAAGGTCGACACCACTCGCGTGCCGATGTCCGCCTATCTGGGCGTGGCCGGCATGCCAGGCGTGACCGCCTGGGTGGGCCTCAATCGCATCATCGAGGCAAAAGCCGGCAACACCGTGGTCGTCTCGGCGGCATCTGGTGCCGTGGGGTCGGTGGTCGGGCAACTGGCCAAGGCGCAGGGCTGTCGGGTTGTCGGCGTGGCCGGTGGGCCCACCAAGTGCGCCGCGGTGATCAAGGACTACGGCTTCGACGCCTGCGTCGACTACAAGGCCGGCAACATTGCCCGCGATCTCGCCGCGGCGACGCCGGACGGCATCGATGGCTACTTCGAGAACGTCGGCGGCGCAGTGCTCGACGCCGTGCTGTCGCGCATGAACGCCTTCGGTCGCATCGCGGTGTGCGGGCTGATCGCCGGCTACAACGACGAACCCATCCCGGTGAACCATTTCTTCCAGGTTCTGGTGAGCCGTCTCAAGATCCAGGGTTTCATCGTGTCGGAATATCCGGATGCCTGGCCGCAGGCCCTGGCCGAGCTCGCCCAGGGCGTGGCCGACGGCAAGCTCAAGTACACCGAAACCATTTCCAAGGGGCTCGATTCCGCTCCGCAGGCCTTCATCGGCTTGCTGCGCGGCGAGAACTTCGGCAAGCAGCTGGTCGAACTCAACTGACCCATTGATCAGACAAGGACACTGTCATGAACGCTCCTCAAACGTCGATCCGCTCGCAGGTGAGCGAACAGGAATGGACCTTGCGCGTCGAGCTCGCCGCCGTCTACCGGCTGGTCGCGCTCTACGGCTGGGATGACCTGGTCTTCACGCACATCTCCGCCCGCATTCCCGGGCCCGAGCATCACTTCCTGATCAATCCCTATGGCCTGATGTTCGAGGAGATCACCGCCTCGTCGCTGGTGAAGATCGACATGGACTGCCGCCCGGTGCTGCCCACGCCCTACAAGGTCAATCCGGCCGGCTTCGTGATTCACAGTGCGATTCACGAAGTGCGCGAAGATGCCGGGTGCGTGCTGCACACGCACACCCGGGCCGGCATCGGTGTGTCGGCACAGAAAGCCGGACTGCTGCCGATTTCCCAGCAAGCCTCGGTAATCATGTCCAGGCTTGCCTACCACGACTACGAAGGCATCGCGGTGCGCGACGACGAGAAGGCGCGGCTGCAGGCCGACCTGGGTGGCGCCACCTACATGATCCTGCGCAATCACGGCCTGCTCACTGTGGGTCCGTCCATGGCCGAGGCCTTCACCGCGATGTACACGCTGGAATCGGCCTGCCAGGCACAACTGGCGGCGCAATCCGGCGGCAGCCCGCTGATCCAGGTCGGACAAGGCGTGCTCGATACCGTCGCCCATGCGATCAACGTGCAGAGCACGGCGCTGAGCCGGGACGAGATCTTCGCGGCGCTGCGCCGCAAGCTTGACCGACGCAATCCGGGCTACGACCAATAAGGCTGCAATGAAGGACTTTGCCGGCCGCGTCGCCGTCATCACCGGCGCGGGCAGCGGCTTCGGCCGGGAGTTCGCCCGCATCGGTGCCCGCCTGGGCATGAAACTGGCGCTGGCCGACATCCAGGCCGACGCGCTGGCGGCCACCGTCGACGAGTTGGCAGAGCAGGGCGTGGAGGTGTTCGGCGAGGTGATCGACGTCTCGCGCGCAGCTGACGTCGAACGCCTGGCCGAGCGCACGATGCACACCCACGGCGCGGTTCACCTGCTCTTCAACAATGCCGGTGTCGCCATCGGCGGGCTGGCCTGGGAGCACAGTGCCCAGGACTGGGAATGGGTGCTGGGCGTGAACCTCATGGGTGTGGCCCATGGCGTACGCGTGTTCACGCCCCTCATGCTGGCTCAGGGCGGCGAGGGTCACATCGTGAACACCGCGTCAGTCGCCGGCCTGGTCAGCGCACAGATGATGGCCGCCTACAACGTGAGCAAGCACGGGGTGGTCGCGCTGTCGGAGACCCTCCATCACGACCTGCGACTGGTCGGCTCGCAGATCGGCGTGTCGGTGCTGTGCCCGGCCTTCGTGCCCACCGGCATTGCCGCGGCCCAGCGCAACCGGCCCGCGGAACTACGCGATCCCGCACCGCCTTCGGACTCCCAGCGGGCGCTGCAGGCACAACTGGACAAGGCGGTGCAGTCTGGTCGCATCAGCGCGACGCAGATCGCCGAGACCACCTTCGAGGCGATCCGCGAGGAGCGGTTCTACATCGTCACCCATGAGCGGATGCAGGCCTCGATCGAGTTGCGCGCGCAAGATGTGATCCAGCGGCGCACGCCGACCGATCCCTTCACCTATCGGCCTGAGGTCGCGGCGCGCCGTTCTCGGGGATGAAGACCTCGATCTGACGCCCGCCCTGGGCAAGGTGCGTCAGACCGACCCGGCTCGCTTCACGCTCGAGATCTGCTGAAAAGACATCCAGCGCGGTGCCTTCCTTCAGGCGCCAGATTTCCATCCAGGTGGCCCGCGCACCGGCCGGCCGCTGACGCAGGTCGGCCCGCCTGAGCAGCCTCGGCGTGCCGAGCAGGCGCTTGTGCGGCTCGGCGGCCATGCGACGACGCAAGACCATGAAGGCGGCACGCACCGCATCGTCCATGGCGGGATCGGCCTCGAACCAGACATAGAGCTCCACCGCCATCGGCCCGCAAGCGCGAGGATCAGTCGATCGACTTGAGCGCGTAGGGCAGGGCGCGCACGGTGAGGACGGTCCCGTCCACGGTGCGTGGGGCACCCGCATCCAGAGCCTCGGTGCGCGCCTCGAACAGCACATCGAAGCCGCCCGCCCCATCGGCGGCCGCCAGCACCACCTGCCCACAGGGCTCGCCGCCACTGGCCGGCAGCACATCCGAGCCGGGTGCCGGTTCGACCCCCAGTCCGTGGGCCAGGAACATGCGCCGCTTGAGCTTGCCGAGGTACTGGCTGCGGGCCACGACTTCCTGCCCCGGGTAGCAGCCCTTGCGAAAATTCACGCCATCGACCGACTCGAAGTTGATCATCTGCGGCACGAACAGCTCCTGGGTCGCCGGCACGATCCGGGGAACCGCGCTGAGCACCTCGGCGTGCCGCCAGGCCAGTCCGGACATGGGTGAACTGACCGCCGTCAGACGGCCCCAGACTTCAGTGGCTTGATCCGCCGGCACCACCAGCAGCCAGCGGGGCAGCGGCGCATCGGTGGCGGGTACGGTCACTGCGGGCAGGCCGACCAGATGCCCCCTTGCCAGGCCGTCGGAGCCAAGCGCACAGGCCGCGGCGTCGGCCTGCGGCACAGCGCACCCCAGCCACTGTGCCCCCGCCTGCGCGGCAGCATCGCCCGCCAGCCCGAAGCAGGCCCAGGCATCGCTGGCGTTGACCACCCGAGCCTTGGCACGCAGCACGAACATGGACAAGCGTTTGGCGATCGGTGCAGCCAGCGGACGCGCCACCGACAGGAACAGCGCGGAGTCGTCGCGCCAGAGCCGGAAGGTCGACATCAGGCGCCCCTTGGGCGAGCAGAACCCGGCCCAGCGGGCAATGCCTGGGCTCAGATGCTCGACGTCCTGGGTGAGTTGCCCATGTAGAAAGGACACGGCCTCTGCGCCGGCAACGCTGATCAGACCGATCTCGGACAGGGGAGCGACGCCTCCTTGCGGTGGCATCGCATCGGTCCCGACCCGCAGGAGCGGCCCGTAGGCATCGACATCGAGCGTCGCACCGACCGCCTCGGCCAGCAGCCCGACCGAATCGGCAGACCAGGACGGCCCCGACGGCGTGGC
>JBILSK010000257.1:0-4202 GCA_044372165.1 Burkholderiaceae bacterium
GGAATGGACGCCTCCACATCGTCCAGCAGTGCGTTGAAGTGTTCGAAGGCTCGCTCCAGGCTGGCAAGCCAATGGCGACGTTGGGCAGCCGGCATCGGTGGACACCCGTCATCCAGGCCATCGGCAAGATCGAGCTTGTGGACGAACTCATGGATCACCACATTGCCGGCTGCGGTCGGCGGGGCGTCGACAATGTCGTCCCATGACAGCACGACCGGGCCGCCGTCGATCACTTCCCCGGCCAGCACATCATCGAATTCGGTCACCAGTCCGATGTCGTCAGTCAGTGTGCGCCGGACGCTGAAGGCCGTCGGATGGACGATGACTTCACTGAAGCGTCCATAGGCGGCCAGCCCGAGGTTCAACACCGGCAGGCAGGCCTGGGCGGCGATCGCCACGCGCATCGTGTCGTCGACGATCAGGCCGTGTGCACCGCTGATGGTTCGGTTGGTGAGGAATTCGGCGATCAGCTCGCACAGGCGTGCTCGCTGCCCCGCTGTCAGGGCGACAAGCCAGGGTTGGGCATCATGCAGTCGTGACAGCGCGGCATCGTCAATGCGCAGCGCCCGCCGTGTGGCTGGGAACCATTTCATCGATTCGGTCCGAGGGGTGAGCGGCTACAGGAGGTGCGGGGCCGTTGTTCGCCACGGCGCGTCCGCTCATCTGTTCACTGCGACACTGATCGGTCCGGCCTGAGCAGTGCAGCGAAGTGCGTGCAGAATCACGCCATGGTAGCCCAATCCGAAACCCTGAAGCCTGCTGCGAAGCCAGACCCGGTCGGCCTTGATCTTGTCATCAGTGATGACTGGGCGCCCAAGGTTGGCGGTGCTCATTACTGGTTGATGAACGTCTACAGTCGCTGGGGCGGGCCGGTCGTGGCGTTCGTTGCGACGCCCGACGGGGACGGCATGGTGGTCGGTGCACAGTCAGCGGGCGGGCCGCCGTTGAAGGTCCGTCGCGACGCGATTCCGGTTGCGAACATCGGACTCGATCCGCGCACCTGGGTGCCGGTCCTGCGCAACGCTGCGGCACTGCGGCGCCTGATTCGGTCCGAACAGCCTGCCGGCCCGGTGCGGCTGCATTGCAAGGCCAATTTCCCCGAAGGACTCACCGGGCTGCTGGCCGCGTTCGGATCGCGGCGGACCCGACTGTTCGTCTACGCGCACGGGGAAGAGATTCTTGTCGCCCGTTCGAGTCGCCTGCTGGGCTGGGTGGCTCGCAAGGTGTTCGCTCGCGCCGATGCCGTGATCGTCAACAGTCGAAATACCGAGCGCCTGGTGCGGGAGTTGGTGCCTGATGCCCGGACGGCGGTCGTGCATCCCGGGGTCGATGCCTCGGCTTATGTGGTCGATGCCGAACGCCGCGCCGCGCTGCGACATCGCTTCGGCTGGGCCGACGACGAGTGCGTCATGATCACGCTGGCGCGGCTGGAGCCCCGCAAGAATGTCGAGGCTGTGGTGAGGGCAGTCGGGCGTCTGCGCGACGCGGGTCTTCCGGTTCGCTACATCTGCGTGGGACGGGGCGAAGAGCGGGACTCAATCGCACGGCGGGTGGCCGAGTCGGGCCTGGCTGATCGGGTGGTGCTCAAGGATTTCGTGAGCGAACTCGAAAAGGCCGAGCTGCTGGCGGCCGCCGACGTGCATGTCCTGCCGTCGATCCATCACGGACCCATGATCGAGGGCTTCGGCATCGTGTTCATCGAAGCGGCGGCGGCGGGCTTGCCGTCGGTGTCCGGTCTGTCCGGTGGCCAAAGCGAAGCGGTGTTGCACGAGCAGACCGGCTTGAACGTCGATGGCGATTCGATCGATGCTCTGACTGCCGCGCTGGGCCGTCTGGCGCGTGATCCGGCCCTTCGAGTAAAAATGGGTGACGCTGGGCGAACCTGGGCGGCATCGCTCGACTGGAAATATGGGGTCGACCGAATCAGGGCCATCACGCTGGGCACGACTGACCCGAGCGAGTGATCGGTAGGACCGGTTTGCCCGAGTCGCGCCCGATGACGGATTACAATTCCGACACCGGTCCTGACCCTCCATCGAATGCGCGCTCACTCCTTGCCGCCTGTGTCGTCTGGCCGTCCTGACCCGGGGCTTGAAGGGGATGTGCAGGCGCAAGGCACGCTTGAGCGCGCGCGCTCGGTCGCAGCCAATCTCGCCCGTGACACGCGCGGGGGCAGCGGCGAGCCCATTCTCGACCACGCCCTGGGGACCTTGTCCATCCTGCAGTCGCTGCGGGTCGATCTGCCCACGCAAGTGGCCTCCCTGCTCTTCGGTCTCGGCGATCGGATGCCGCTGGAGGCCGTGGTCCAATCGTTCGGTGACGAGGTGGGCACGCTGGTCGCAGGCATGCGGCAGCTCCTCCGGCTCAAGGACCTCACGACGCTGTCGAGCGCCCAGGGCTCCCAGGGACAACTCGAGACCCTGCGGCGCATGACACTCGCGATGGCCACGGACATCAGGGTGGTGCTCCTGCGCCTGGCGTCCCGGTTGCAATCGCTGCGCCATCACGCCGCAGTCAAGATCCCGCCTGAGGATGCGATTCCCCGCGAGACGCTGCAGGTGCTGGCGCCGCTCGCCAACCGGCTGGGGCTCGGCCAGCTCAAGTGGGAGCTTGAGGATCTTGCTTTTCGCTTCGTGGAGCCTGAGCTCTACAAGAGCATTGCCGTGCAGCTGGAGGAGCGGCGAGCCCAGCGCGAGGACTTTGTGCGCGATGCCATCGCGCGCCTTGAGTCGGCCCTGGCCGATCAGGGGATTCGCGGGGAGGTGAGCGGACGTCCCAAGCACATTCATAGCATCTGGAACAAGATGCGCAGCAAGGGGCTGAGCTTCGCCGAAGTCCAGGACCTGCGCGCCTTTCGGGTGCTGGTCGATGACGTCAAGGAGTGCTACACGGTGCTGGGCATCGTGCACCAGATCTGGCCACCCGTGTCCAGGGAGTTCGACGACTACATTTCTCGGCCGAAGGCGAACGGCTATCAATCGCTGCACACGGTGGTCACCGCCGACGATGGTCGGCCTCTCGAAATCCAGATTCGGACCCGCGAGATGCATCGACGCGCGGAGTTTGGCATGGCCTCACACTGGCGCTACAAGGAGTCCAGTACGGGCCTGGCAGGCAGTCCGTCGGTGGGTGATGCGAAGCGCGGCGGGGGCGGGCGGGCAGCGATAGACGGACAGGATGCGCGCATCGAGTGGATGCGCCAGCTGCTGATGTGGCAACAGGAGCTCGGTGCGACGCTGGGCGCTCAACTGTCGACCGCGGCAGGTGTCGAGGGCGAACTGATTTACCTGCTGACGCCCCAGGCCCGGGTTGTCGAGCTTCCGGCGGGCTCAACCCCCGTCGACTTCGCCTATCACGTGCACACGCTGCTGGGGCACAGGTGTCGCGGCGCGCGTGTGGACGGTCACATGGTGCCGCTGAACACGGCCTTGCATAACGGCCAGACCGTGGAGATCATCACGGCGCGTACGGGAGGCGGCCCCGATGGCCCCTCCCGGGATTGGCTCAATCCGCAACTGGGCTATGTGCGCAGTGGGCGCGCGCGGGCCAAGGTTCGTCAATGGTTCAACGCGCTGGATGCCGAACGTGACGCGGCTGACGGACGCCAGCGAATCGAGCGCGTGCTTCAGCGCGAAGGGCGGACTGCGCTGGCCCTCGATGAACTGGCCCGGCGTCTCAAGCTGGACGGGCCCGAGCAGCTGTTTCTGGCGGTGGCCCGCGAGGAAATCGGGCCGCGTCAGCTCGAGGACGCGGTGCGCGCCGATGCCGAGGTCGGTCGCACCAGTGATGCTGCCCGAGCGGCTGCCGTGGCGCGGCAGTCTGACGCGGAGGCCTTGCAGCGGGTGGCGCGAGCGTCCAAGGCCTCGGCCGCCCGAGGCACCGGGGTCCTGGTGGTGGGTGCCGATTTCCTGCTGACTCAGCTGGGCAAGTGTTGTCGCCCGGTGCCGCCTGATCCCATCATCGGATTCGTCACGAGAGGGCGCGGTGTCTCGGTGCATCGCCAAGGCTGTCCGAGTTTCGCCCAGATGGCTCGGCGTGCACCCGAGCGCGTGCTCGACGCCGATTGGGGCGAGGCGGGTTCAGGGTCCAAGGCCGCGGGGCGCTTTTCGACGCAGGTCTACCCCGTTGATGTCGTCTTGCGTGCCCGTGATCGCCAGGGCCTGTTGCGCGACATCTCGGATGTGTTCGCACGGGATCGTCTC
>JBILSK010000258.1:0-4198 GCA_044372165.1 Burkholderiaceae bacterium
GGGCGCGGCGTGGCCGCCGGCTTCTGGTTCAACGTGGGCGGTGAGTCCAGCGCTGCGGTGCATGTCGATGAGGACGGCGGCGCCACCGTGGTGTCCAGCAATCCGGATATCGGCGGTTCGCGGGCCTCGATGGCCATGATGGCGGCCGAAACCCTGGGCGTGCCGATCGAGCGGGTGCGCGCCATCGTCGCCGACACCACCGCGATCGGCTTTTCCGGCCTCACCGGAGGCAGCCGGGTGACCTTCGCGACCGGCATGGCAGTGGTGCGCGCCGCGGAAAATGTCGTCAACGACCTCAGACAGCGCGCCGCCAAGCTGTGGGAATGCCCGCTCGAGCAGGTCGTCTGGCGCAATGGCGCAGCGCTCTGCACGGACGCCGCCAAGGCGGTCAAGCCGATGAGTCTGCGCGAACTGGCCGGGCGCAGTGCGAAGACCGGTGGCCCGCTCAGCTCGGAAGTGTCCCTCAATGCGCAGGGCCCCGGGCCGGGCTTTGCCGTGCATCTGGTCGACATCGAGGTCGACCCCGATACCGGCCGCAGCACCGTCGTGCGCTACACGGCCGCCCAGGATGTGGGCCGAGCGATCCACCCGTCCTATGTCGAAGGCCAGATCCAGGGCGGCGCGGCACAAGGCATCGGCTGGGCACTCAACGAGGCCTACCTCTACGATGATCGCGGCGCGCTGCTCAATCCGGGCTTTCTCGACTACCGCATGCCGGTGGCCAGCGACCTGCCGATGATAGACACGATCCTCATCGAATCCGCACCCAACCCGCGCCACCCCTATGGCGCCAAGGGCGTGGGTGAGGCGCCGATCGTGCCGCCCCTGGCGGCCGTGGCCTGTGCGGTCGCACATGTGGTCGGCGCGCCGATGCCCGAGCTGCCGCTGTCGCCGCCGCGAGTGCTCGATGCACTCGATGCAGCAACGGCACGGCGCAGCGCCTGAATACTCGGGGACGGTCATGGCTCATGTCAGTTCGATCGCCGGGGCCGTGCTGGATCTGACCGGCGGCCAGTCTCAGCTCGACATCGAAGCGAGCACGGTGCGCGGACTGATCCGCGCACTGGAGGCCCGCTTTCCGGGCCTCGGCGAGCTGATCGATTCCGGCATGGCGATCGCGATCGATGGCGAGGTTCATCAGGACGCGCTCGACGAACCCTTGCGTGCCGACAGCGAAGTGGTGCTGATCCCGCGCATCGCCGCGGGCTGAGACCTGCGGTCCGGCTCGTTCGTCTTTATCCCACACGGAACCAGGAATCCCGCACTCGATGACCTCAGGCACCCTCCCCGCACCCGATCTGCACTACGTGGACGCCAAGGCCATGCGTCTGGCCTTCTGGGAGTGGCGCGCCCCGCTGCGCGGCCGCGTGCCCACCTTGCTGATGGTGCATGCCACCGGCTTTCATGGCCGGGTCTGGGATCAGGTGATCCAGCGCCTGCCCGAATGGCATGTGATCGCGCTGGAGTTGCGCGGCCATGGCCGCAGCGACAAGACCGAGATCACCGGTTGGGAACCCTTTGGACGCGACATTGCCAGCGCCGTGGCGGCTCTCGATCTGTCCAACCTCGTCGGGATCGGCCACAGCATGGGCGCGCATGGTCTGGTGCAGGGCGCAGCCTTCGAGTCCGCGCGCTTTCGCAGCCTGTTTCTGGTCGACCCGGTCATCGCCTCGCCCCAGGCCTATCACGCTGCGCCGATGTTTCCGCCCGGCACCATGCATCCTGCCGCCCGCCGGCGCGCCGGCTTTGATTCAGTCGCCGACATGATCGAGCGCTTTTCGGCACGCATGCCCTACAGCCTCTTTCAGGCCGACGCGCTGCGCGACTACTGCGAGTGGGGCACCTTGACTGCGCCCGTGGGGCCGGGTCGCGTGCTGGCCTGCAGCCCGATCACCGAAGCCTCGGTCTACATGACCGGGCGCAACAACGCGAGCGTGTACGCCAGCATCCGTGCCCTGCAGATTCCGGTGCAGGTGGTGCGCGCCAAGCAGCGCACTCCCGACAGCGATCCCTTCGACTATTCGTACTCGCCCACCTGGCCGGAGGTGGCAGGAGAATTCCGGCACGGCCGCGATCTGCTGATCGCCGATCGTTCGCACTTTCTGCCGATGGAAGACCCCGATCTCACGGCGTCGCTGATCCGCGAATTCGTCGAGACACGCTGAAAGAAATCGGGCCCGCTTGAGCGGGCCCGATTCACGCAGCGCGGATCGCGCTGCGTGCAGCCCCCGATCAGGGCTCCTGGTTCGACAGCATCAGCGTGGCTGCTGCGGTGAACATGCCGCCCACGCCCTGCACCATGCTGGTCTTCACATCCTTGACCTGCTTGAACGCCTCGCCCCGCAGCTGACGTACGGCTTCAAGGATCGCGAACATGCCATACATGCCGGTGTGCGTGTACAGGAGGCCGCCGCCACTGGTATTCAAAGGCAACTTGCCGCCGGGCCGCGTGTGGCCGGCCTGGATGAAGGCGCCGGCTTCCCCCTTCTTCACGAAGCCCAGGTCTGCCAAGCCGTAGAGCGGCAGGTGTGCAAACGCATCGTAGATCATGAGGTGATCGATGTCGGCATGGGTGAGTCCGGACTCCTCGAAGGCCGCCTTGCTCGAGATGCGAAAGCCCTTGGACGACGTCATGTCGTCCATCATCGACACCATCGGGCTGTCGCAGGCCTCGCCCGACCCCAGCAGGTAGACCAGCTTGTTCGAGGTCTTCAGGTCACGCGCCCGATCGGCGCTGGTGATCACCAGCGCACCGCCCCCATCGGTCACCACGCAGCACTCGAGCTTCGTGAAGGGGTAGGCGATCATCGGTGCCGACATCACGTCATTCACCGTGAGCAGCTTGTTGCGGCTGGCGCGGGGGTTGCCCGCTGCCCAATGGCTCTGCGCGACCACCACTTCGGCCAGCTGCTCGTGGGTGGTGCCGGTTTCCTTCATGTATCGCATCACCGGCAGGGTGAACATGTTGGGCGGTGCGAACGCGCCGTAGGGCAGCTCGAACTGACCCAGCATGCTGTAGGCCGGGCGCACCCGCGGCGGACGCCCGACCTGCGAGCGGCCCGACTCGCCGTGCAGCACCAGCACGGTCTTGCACAGCCCGGCGCGAATCGCGGCCGCAGCATGACGCACATGGACCAGGAAGGAGCAGCCACCGACCGAGGTGCCGTCATACCAGGTCGGCGTGATGCCCAGGTAATGCGCCACGTCAATCGGTGAATCGACGGCGCTGGTGATGCCGTCGACATCGGCAATGGTCAGGCCGGCATCGGCCAGTGCGCGATGCGCCGCATCGGCCCGAAGATCGAGCTCGGACAGATGGGGCAGCGCACCGAGTTCAGTTTCGGCAGCGCCGGCAATGACGATCTTGGTGCGGCTCATCAGGCGGCCCCTTTCGTGTTGGCAGCGGATTTGAACAGCGGCAGCTTCTGGTCGCCGCGCGCCTCGAAGGTGACCTCCAGCGGCATGTCGAGCACCAGCGCCGCCGGATCGGCCGCAATGCCGACCAGGTTGGACATCATCCGCGGGCCCTCTTCGAGCTGGACCACCGCGATCACATAGGGGGTCTCGCCCTGCCAGCCCGGTGCAGCCATGTGATTGATCACGTAGGAGTAGAGCCTGGCACGGCCGCTGGCACGCACCCACTCGACCTTGTCGGAGCCACACTTGGGGCAATGCGTGCGCGGATAGAGATAGTGGGTCTTGCAGGACTGGCAATGCTGCACGCGCAGCTCGCCGGCCTGTGTGCCTTCCCAGAACGGCTTGGTGGCGGGGGTCGGAACCGGGACCGGCTTGGGAGATTGGGGTGGCTTGGCGCTCAACGGAGTGCTCCTGAAGGCGTGGACGAAAGAACTCGACCGATCTTACCGCCGCAATGTGGCGCCGCCCGCCCGCGTGCAGCCCGGCCCGGCCCGACGCCCGCCACAGGCCCCGGGAATGGAACTCGGAGCCCCCGTGCACGGGCCATCGAGTGCCGCGGGAAGGTAGACTGCCCCGCAGGTTTCGCTGCGGTTCGCCGCGTCACATGTGCCACTGGCGCCTGAACCAGGCGCCCTTTCTCAAGCCCGGAGCTCATCATGGCAATTCAAAGCATCGTCGCCACCATCAAGGTCAAGGCTGGCCAGGAAGCCGCCTTTCAGGCCGTCGCCCTCAAACTGGCCGCTGCGGTCAATGCCAACGAGCCGGGCTGCATGCTCTACAC
>JBILSK010000260.1:0-4192 GCA_044372165.1 Burkholderiaceae bacterium
TCTGGTGGGCAACGCAGGCGTCAATCCCTACTACGGGCGTCAGGTCGACATTTCCGACGAGGCCTGGGACAAGACGCTGGCCACCAACGTCAAGTCGAATCTGTGGCTGGTGAAGATGGTGTCCCCGGACATGGTCGCCAAGGGGGGCGGATCGATCATGATCACCTCCAGCGTCGGGGCTCACGGTCCTTCATTGACGCTGGGAACCTACAACATCTCGAAGGTCGCGGTCATTGCGCTGGTGCGCAACCTGGCCGCCGAACTCGGGCCGTCCGGCGTGCGCGTCAATGCCATCTGTCCGGGGCTGATCCGTACCGACTTCGCCGAGGCGCTGTGGAACAACCCCGAGGCTGAAAAGCGCGCCAAGGAGCAGATCCCGCTGCGTCGCCTGGGCGAGGCCGACGACCTGAAGGGCCTGGCCGTGTTTCTCGCGTCGGGGGCCAGCGGCTACATCACCGGGCAGGCCATCACGATCTGCGGTGGCAGCCACATGCGGGCCTGATGCGCCGCTGCGTGCAGGCCGCGAGGTGCGGCCTGCGTGGGGGCGTCAGCCTGCCATGGGCGGGTAGTCGGTGTAGCCCACCGGACCGCGGCTGTAGAACGTGGGCCGGTTGTAGGGCGTGAACGCCGCGCCTACGCGAATCCGTGCGGGCAGGTCCGGGTTGGAGATGAAGAAGCGCCCGAATGCAATCGCATCGGCGTGACCGCCTGCAACGGTTTCGGCAGCCGATTCGGCCCGGAAATTGCCAGCGGTCATCAGCACACTGCGCCACAGCGGGCGGAACAGTTCGCAGGCCGAGGGCACATCCTTGCGGTCGACCTCGCCCTGGCCGGCGCCGCTGGCGCGCGGCTCGATCAGATGCAGATAGGCCAGGCCCATGCGATCGAGTTCGCCGACCAGATGGCGGTAGAGCGGCATCGGGTCGGCTTCGCTGCTGCTGTTGGCCACGCCGAATGGCGACAGTCGAATGCCGACGCGCTCGGGTCCCCAGACCTCGGCCACGGCTTCGGTCACTTCGAGCGAGAGGCGGCAGCGATTGACGATGGAGCCGCCGTAGCGGTCGGTGCGCAGGTTGCTGCCTGCATAGAGGAATTGCTCGAGCAGATAGCCGTTTGCAGAGTGGATCTCGACACCATCGAACCCGGCAGCCTGAGCATTGCGTGCGGCCTGCGCGTAGGCTTGGACGATGCCCGGAATCTCGTCGGTCTCCAGTGCACGGGGCACCGGGTAGGGCTCACGCTTGAAGTCGGCGGTGGTGACCATCCCTTCAGCGGCAATGGCCGAGGCCGATACCGGTGCCACGCCCCCCGGTTGATGCGAAGGATGGGAAATCCGACCCACATGCCACAACTGCAGGTAGACAAGCCCGCCCTTGGCGTGAATCGCATCGGTGACGAGCTTCCAGCCCGCGATCTGCGCATCGGTGTGAATGCCGGGTGTGCAGGGCGCGCCTTGTCCGGAGGGCATCACTTGCGAGGCTTCCGCGATGATCAGCCCGCCTTGCGACGCGCGCTGGCCGTAGTACTCGGCGTTCATCGCATTGGCGACATTGCCCGGCGAGGTGGCTCGCATGCGGGTCAGAGGAGCCATCACCACGCGATGCGACAGCGTGAGCGGACCGAGCGACAAGGGTTGGAACAGGGCATCGTTGGCCATGGCGGACTCCAGTGAAAGTGTGGGGGCTCAGGCTGGTGCGCGCACCAGAGCGAGCTGACGAGCCTGTGCGACGACTTGACCGGTCGAATCCCACAGCACGCCGCTCTCGATCATTCGGCCGTCAGCCAGGTCTTCGGTGCGGAACTGGCCGAGGATCCAGCCCGGGGCCGGGCGGCGTCGCACATGCACCGTCAATTCCACGGTCGGCACCCAGCCGACCGCACCCAGCAGACCGAAGACCGAGGGCGGATAGGCGTCTGCAAAGAGCAGCAGCGCTGCCGCATCCGGCGCGCGACCGTCGGCAAAGCGAATCCAGCCGGTGACCTGGGCCCGTCCGGCCTTGCCGGCGATGGCCTCATCGGGATGCAGACGGATGTCCAGGCGATCGAGAATCGGCAAGGGCACGCCTTGCTCGTCGGGGGAACGGACGACGCACTGTTCGGGCGGCGGGATCGTGGGCACCGGCATGTTCAGCCGTGCGGCGCTGCCTTGGCCCAGATCGCCCAGGGCGGCCATCACCTCGATGCGTGAGCTGCCTTCCTGGGTGAGCGTGGCGCGACAGGTCGACAAGGTGCGACCGCTGCGCAGCACGCTGGTGGTCAGGGTGCAGGGCGCATCGGGCACACCAGGGCGCAGGTAATGCACGGTCACGCTCAGCGGGTCGGGGTGCTGGGGCGTCTGCTGCTTGAGCGCGGCCATGGCCAGCGACAGCAGATAACCACCGTTCGGATTGGTGCCGATGTTCCAGGCACCGTGCACGGTGCCGGTGAATTGACCGTCGCCGGTCGCGGTCAGGCGGGTTTCATCGTCGTAGAGAGCCATTCTGGAACGCTTCGGAAGGGGCGATCGGGTCGATCGACCCGGGACGCCGCGAGTGTAGTCCAGGCCAGTGCCTGCCCGAGTTCTCGGGGTTCCGATCCTCGCGCACCGAGCGGGGCCTGCCGATGAGCGACCGTCGGCCTTGCCGCCTGTTGCCTCAGGTCGGCACAGGTGGCAGCGCCTGCGCCCTCACCAGGGCTTCGATTGCCTCCAGCCGGCGGTCCCGGATGCCCAGCTCGCGCAGATGGGACACGGTGTCGAAGAGGTAGTCGCAGGCGCGGCCGAGATGGCCGCATCCCGTGGCCAGATATCGAGCCACCGCGTGATCGTCCAGCCCCGGCAGGTAGCGCTCATGGGCGCGGTTGGCGCTGAAGGCGATCGCGGGCTCGATGCCCTCGGCGGTCCGCGCAGTGGTCCAGACCGGTGTATAGGCACCGGTGAGCATTTCGCGGCGCCAGATCACGTCGAGCTCCACGCCTTCCATGCCCGGCTCGAGTCGATAGATCACGCCGCCGCAACTACCGCCGGTCTCCAGCGACAGCATCAGACCGGGCCGTTCGGGTGTGCCGCGCCCGGAGCGCGCCAGCAGGCAGAAGGCGCGGTGATAGCCGTGCACCCGGGCTGTGCGTCGCTCGGCGAAATGAAAGGCGGGGTTCCAGATCAAGGAACCGAAGCCGAAGATCCAGATGCGTCCGCGGTCGGGCGCGCGCGCGAGCATGTCAGCGACCGAGGCAGCGCGTTCCTCGTCGGTCATCAGTCGGACTTCAGGTTGCAGGGCGCGAATCGCGGCATGCAGCGATCCGTCCAGAATCCGTTCGCGGGTCAGGGTATGGCGGGTCATGGGCGTACCGAGGGTTCCCCCATTCTGGCACGGCCCCTCCACACCGGCAGTGTCAATGCGAAGAACACGGCCGTGACGGTCGCGGCGATCGCATGAACGGTCGAAAAAGCCGACATGAACACCGCCTGCGCCGCGGGGCCGCCGGTGGCCAGGCCCTGGTTGGCCGATTGAAGGATCCCGATCCAGATCGATGCACCCAGCACGATGCCCACGGTGCGGGTCACCATCGTGAGGCTGCCTGCCACCCCACGAGCCGACACCGGCAAGGCTTCGACCACCAGATCGGCATAGGCGACCTGAAACAGACCGAGTCCGAATCCCTGTACTGCCAGGCAGGCCAGGACAGCGAGCAGGGACAGGTGCGCGGGCCACAGGGCCTCGCCGGCCAGCCCGACCACCACCAGCAAGGCTGCCGCAAGGGCAGTCGACCGGCCACCGCGGGCACGGATCATCCGGTTCGCAAGCCCTGCACCGAGCAAGGAGCCAAGCGCCCACACCGACAGCAGCGCGCCTGTTCCCATCGGTGACACCTCAACCACTCGAAGCAGGTAGTAGGGGCTGATGAGGGGCACGGCGAAACTTGAAAACTGCACGACCGCGCCTGCGGCGTTGATGATCCAGAACGCGGGGCTGCGCGCGGTTGCGGCCGGCAGAAAGGGATGCGGGCGTCGACCTTCTCGCTGAATGAACGCGACGATCAGTGACGCGCCGACCGCAGCGCTCACGCTGCTGGCCAGCAACGCATCCGGCGTCCCGATGAGCGCAGGTGCCAGCAGCAGCGCCGCCACGCCCGCGGCGAGCAGTGCGGTGCCCGCGGTATCGAAACGGGCGACAGGCGACGGCGCGCCCGCTGTTGACGCCCCGGCCTGCGCCGT
>JBILSK010000259.1:0-4192 GCA_044372165.1 Burkholderiaceae bacterium
CGCTTGGTGTCGGCCACGTGGGGCAGCGATGACTCGAGTGCGCGCCAGGCTGCCCGCCGTCCGGCGGCGTCTCCGTCGAAGGCAAACACCACACGGTCGACCGTACGCAGCAGCTTTTGCACGTGCTGCGCGGTGGTCGCAGTGCCCAGGGTGGCCACCGCATTGCGCACGCCATGCTGGGCCAGCATCACCACGTCCATGTAGCCTTCGACCACGATCACGAAGCCGGTCGAGCGGATCGCGTCGCGCGCCTCGAAGAGGCCGTAGAGCTCACGCCCCTTGGAGAAGACCGGCGTTTCAGGGGAGTTGAGGTATTTGGGCTCTCCCTTGCCCAGAACCCGCCCGCCGAAGCCGATGACCTGGCCCCGCGTGTTGCGGATCGGGAACATGATGCGATCGCGAAAGCGATCGTAGCGACGGCGCTTGGCCTCCGAGGCATCGGCTGCGTCCTGCGGCTCGGGCTCGATCACCAGCCCGGCTTCGAGCAGGGTCGACGCGAAGTAGTCCGGCACCGCCGCCTGCAGCCCCTGCCAGCCCTCGGGGGCATAGCCGATCGCGAAATCGGCGGCGGTCTTGCCGCTGACACCCCGACCCTTGAGGTACTCGATGGCCTTGGGGGAATCCTTGAGGCGCGACTTGTAGAACCGGGCCGCCGCCTCCAGGGTGTCGATCAGGCCGGGATCGACGCGCGGCGCCTGCGGGCCGCCGCGCTCTTGCGGCACCGTCAGGCCCAGGCCTCGGGCCAGCTCATGGATCGCGTCGACATAGCTCATGCCGGCCTGCTCCATGAGAAAGCCGATGGCCGAGCCATGGGCGCCGCAGCCAAAGCAGTGATAGAACTGCTTGGTGGCCGACACGGTGAAGGAAGGCGATTTCTCGCCGTGAAAGGGGCACAGACCGAGAAAGTTGGCGCCTGCCTTGCGCAGCCGCACGTGCCGACCCACCACGTCGACGATGTCGACGCGAGCGAGCAGATCCTGGATGAATGACTGCGGAATCACGCTGGCAGTCTAGCGCGCCGCATCAGCGCGCATCGTGCTGGCAACCCTCGCCCGAGAACGCGGGCTCGGGGCAGGCTCAGCGCCCGGCCCGGGCCTTGAGCAAGGCGCCCACCTTGCCCGAGACTGCGGCCAGGTCGGTGCGGCCAGCCAGGCGCGTCTTGAGCAGCCCCATCACCTTGCCCATGTCCTGGGGCCCGGTGGCGGCCGTCTCGGCGATGGCGGCCTCGATGGCTGCCTCGATTTCGGCGGGGTCGGCCTGCACGGGCAGGTAGACCGACAGCACCTCGATCTCCGCCCGCTCGCGCGATGCCAGGTCTTCCCGACCGGCCTGCTCGAACTGGGAGATCGAATCTCTGCGCTGCTTGATGAGCTTGTCGACGATGGCCGTGACCTGCGCATCGTCAAGCACGATGCGCTCGTCGACCTCTTTCTGCTTGACCGCGGCCAGCAGCATGCGGATCGCGCCAAGGCGGTCGGCCTCGCGCGCGCGCATGGCGGCTTTCATGTCGTCGGTGATCCGGTCTTTCAGGGACGGGGCAGACATGGTCGTCTCAGCCAAGGTCATCGCAACCAGGGCCGCACTGAGTGCGGACCCTCAATCGGGCTGGATCAGTACAGCTTCTTGGGCAGCATCTGGCTGCGCAGGCGCTTGTAATGGCGCTTGACGGCAGCCGCTTTCTTGCGCTTGCGCTCAGCCGTGGGCTTCTCGTAGAACTCGCGGGCGCGCAGTTCGGTGAGCAGTCCGGTCTTTTCGATGGTGCGCTTGAAGCGGCGCAGGGCAACGTCGAACGGCTCGTTTTCTTTCAGGCGGATGGTCGGCATCAAAAATCACTTTCGCTCGGATAGCCGATCACTATATCAGTCCTGGCCGCACATTGCCAGTGGCGCTAGGAGGCCCCGTTCGTGAGGCCGCGGCCCAGGGCTTGCGCGGCGCAATAGCCACTGGCCCAGGCCCACTGGAAATTGTAGCCCCCCAGCCAGCCAGTCACATCGACCACCTCGCCAATGAAGTACAGGCCAGGCACCGTACGAGCTTCCAGGGTGCGAGGATCCAGGCCTGCGGTGCTGACCCCGCCGGCCATGACCTCCGCCTTGCGCCAGCCCTCGGTGCCTGCCGGCGTGACCCGCCAGTCGTGAAAGCGCGCGCCCAGCGCCTGCAGCGCGCGGTTGCCGAGCTCGGCCAGCCGCCGCTCGGCCAGCGGCGGACGCGGCGGAGAGACGGGCGGGGTCACGGGCGGGGTGAGGCGCGCGCCGCGCTCATCCGCATCGGCCTGTTCCAGCCAGGCCAGGGCCAGGCGACGCGGCACGATGCCGGCCATGACGGTTCCCAGCTGCTGCCGCGTCTGCTCGCGCGCCGCCAGCAAGGTCTCGCTGATTCGCCGGCCGGGGGCCAGATCGATGGCCAGAGGCGCACCCGGCTGCCAGTAGCTCGAGCCCTGCAACACCGCAGGCCCTGACAGTCCGCGGTGCGTGAACAGCAGGTCCTCGCGAAAGCGCGGCGACTCCGCGTTGCCCGGCGCCCACAGATCGACTTCCAGCGCCAGCCCGGCCAGGTCGGCAAACGGCGCCCAGTCCTGTGCGCTGAAGGTGAGTGGGACCAGCGCCGGGCGCGGCTCGACGAGGTCCAGTCCCCAGCGCCGCGCCAGGCGCAGCCCCCAGTCGGTCGCGCCAATCTTGGGCACCGGCAACCCCCCGGTGGCCACGACCAGCGCCGCGCCCTGCAGGACACCGGCATCGGTATCGAGCTCGAAGCGCAGGGCGGGTGCGCCGCCCTCGGCCGGGGTCGGGCCGGCGGCCGCCTCGATACGCCGGACTTCGTGCACCGCGCAGGGCCGGAACCACTGCACGCCGCCCCGGTCACACTCGCGGCGCAGCACCTCGATCACCTGGTCGCTGGACTGGTCGCAGAACAGCTGCCCGCGGTGCTTCTCGTGAAAGGCGACCCCATGCTCACGCAGCAGATCGATGAAACGCTGCGGGCGATAGGCGCGTAACGCATGGCGAGCGAAGCGCGGATCGGCACAGATGAAGCGCTCCGGGCGATCGGCCTCGAGGTTGGTGAAATTGCACCGCCCACCGCCCGAGATCCGGATCTTCTCGGCCAGACGCTCGGCATGGTCGATGAGCGCCACGCGCAGACCGCGCTGGGCGGCAATCCCAGCGCAGAACAGGCCCGCGGCACCGGCGCCGACGATGAGCGCATCGAATCGATTGGACATGGAGGCCTCGGCCGTGAGCAGCGAGCCGGATCATACCGGCCCGCTGCAGGGCACTTGCTACACTCGGGTGATGCTGACACTGGGCATCGAATCTTCCTGCGACGAGACCGGCGTTGCGCTCTACGACACCGAAGCGGGCCTGCTCGCGCAGGCGCTGCATTCTCAGGTCGCCATGCACGAACAGTACGGGGGCGTCGTGCCGGAGCTGGCCTCGCGTGACCACATCCGTCGCGTGGTGCCGCTCACCCGCCAGGTGCTGAGCGAGGCCGGCCGTACGCTGGCCGACATCGACGCCATCGCCTACACCGAAGGCCCCGGCCTGGCTGGCGCACTGCTGGTCGGTGCTGCGGTGGGCAGCGCGCTGGGGCTGGCCCTGGGCAAGCCGAGCCTGGGCGTGCATCACCTCGAAGGGCATCTGCTGTCGCCACTGCTGTCGGCCGATCCGCCCGCGTTTCCCTTCGTGGCGCTGCTGGTCTCGGGCGGCCACACCCAGCTGCTGCGGGTCGATGGCGTGGGGGCCTACCACCTGCTGGGCGAATCGGTCGATGACGCCGCGGGCGAAGCCTTCGACAAGAGCGCCAAGCTGCTCGGACTGGGCTACCCCGGCGGCCCGGCGCTGGCCAGGCTCGCCGAACAGGGGACCTCGGGCCGCTTCGGTCTGCCGCGTCCCAAGCTGCACTCCGGCGACCTCGACTTCAGCTTCTCGGGACTCAAGACGGCGGTGGCCACCCGGATTGCACGCGGGCTGGCCGACGACACTGCACGGGCCGACCTGGCGGCTGAAGTGCAGACGGCGATCGTCGATGTGCTGGTCGCCAAATCGGTGGCGGCGGTGCGCCAGACCAGTTTGGCCACCCTGGTGATCGCCGGAGGCGTGAGCGCCAATCGCGTGCTGCGCGAACGCCTGGCCACCGAGCAGGCACGCCACGGGTTTCGCGTGCACTTTCCGGAGCCTGCCCTGTGCACCGACAA
>JBILSK010000008.1:0-13418 GCA_044372165.1 Burkholderiaceae bacterium
CTGTTCGACCGGTTCAATCATGCGCGGATGCCGGCCCAGCTTGGCGAAGGCTTCGTTCATGAGGTGGGCGGCAAACACCGTACGCACTGCGTCCGATCCTTTTTCCCGAATGATTTCCGGGCGGTGCTGGCTGTACAAGGCCGGCAGCTGTGCCTTGAGCACCGCCACTTCGTCCGGCTTGAAGAGCGAGGGAAAGAACAGGTAACCGTCACGGTCGAATTGCTCGAGCTGTTCGGGGGTCAGTTTCATGGTCTCCTCCGGGGTCGGGGTGTGATTGCAGGGAGTGCAGGATGATCTGCAGGGAATGCTCGCAATGCTCGCGGGCCAGATGCTCGGCCAGGCGTGCATCGCCCTTGACCACCGCGTCGAGGATGGCCTGATGTTCGCGCCAGACAGACTTCACCGAGCCGACCTGGCGCAGGTAGCTCGCCATGGTCCGTCGGGTATGAAGCCAGTGGATGGCCGCCGTTTCGGTGAGCAAGGGATTGTCGGCCGCCTCGTCGATGAACCGATGAAACGCCAGGTCGGCGTCGACCAGTGCCGTGACGTCGCCAGCACGCGCGGCGTCCTGGCCAGCCCGGATCAGTTCACGTCCGGGCTTGCGCAGTTCCGGGCGCGGCCTGCAGGCGGCGCTGCGGGCGGCCAGGCCATCCAGGGCGCCGCGCACGCTGTAGAGCTGCTGCACGAAGTCTGGCGACATGGGGGTGAGCTCGATGCCATGACGACCTGGCTCGTCCTTGATCAGTCCCTGCCGGCGCAGCAGCAGCAGTGCCTGCAGCACCGGTTGGCGCGATACACCCAGGCGTAGCGCAAGCCCCTCCTGCGTGTAGCGCACATCGGGGCGCAACTCACCGCTAACGATGGCGTCGAGCAGGGCGTCATAAGCCTGATCGACCAGGGCGGCCGGCGGTGCAATGCGGGTGAGTCCCGGGGCGCTGCGGGTCGACGACCGGGCGGCAGGCGCGGGCTGCTCCGAGGGGCGGTGTGCGCGGTCAGGAACGCGAGGCAGGGAAGACATGGGCGAATACTGTATACGAAGTTTCGCGACGCAGGAGCCTCTCCCCTGCTTGCTCGCTCTGGCTGCCCGGCCTCGCGGACAGCTCGCGCTTCACTGCGGCTGGGTTGAAGTTGCAAGGCGCGCTGACCGCGATGTTCGGTGCGGCGACGGCGACAGTCGCCACGAAGACGGGGCGAGCCCGGGTCAGCGATGCAGGTACTGCTTCGCCAGGTCCTCGAACAGCAGTCGCGCCGTGCCGGTGAGGTAGGTGCTGGTGAGCGCGGCGACCTGAAAGGCTGCGCGCGCCAGCGCCTCGGATTGAAACGCGGGGTCATTGAAGCGGCGCGCGTTCGTCGCGTATTCGTAGGACAGCCACCAGGTCGCGATGACGACGATATTGGTAGCCAGGTGCGTGATGTCATCCTCGTCGATGTGCATCTGCCCGGCTGCGCTCAGCCCGTGGCACATGCCCTGGATCGCCTGGTTCTTGCGCTGCAGGATGGACTTGAATCGCGTCTCGATCTTGCGATTGCCGCTGGTGAGATCGGTGATGTCGCGGTAGATGAAACGGTGCTTCCAGATCGCCTCGAACAGCAGGTGCAGGAAGAGCCAACCGGCTTCGGCGTCCATCGCGGCGCCGTCGCGAACCTGCAGCAGCGGTTCCATGTCGCGCTCGTAGTCCTCGAAGAGCGCGTTGACGATGTCTTCCTTGTTGCGGAAGTGGTAGTACAGGTTGCCGGGCGAAATGTTCAGCTCTTCGGCAATGGCTGCCGTGGTGACATTGGCTTCGCCGTAGTCGTTGAACAGCCCGAGCGAGACACCGAGAATGCGCTCGCGCGTTCGTCTTGGAGGCTTGCGCTCCATGCGGACTCCCTGACCGATGCGCCGTGCACTACACGGCGTTCGGGTATCAGGATAGCACCCTGCCTTGACGGAAGGTCCGAGCGCATCGGCTGCAAGGCCGCCGAATGCGCGGTTCAGGGCACGGGCGTCAGGCCTTGGAGGCGCGTGCCGTTCGCCGTGCCGCCCCGGCTGCCTTGCGCGGTGCGGCCGCGGGCAGGGTGCGACGCGGCCTGGGGGAGGTGGTCGGGGTCGTGGCGGCAGCCGCCTTGCGCGCGGCGGTCTTGCTGGCGCTGGGGCGGACCGCGGTCTTGCGCGCGGCACGCGGTTCGGATGTCACCGACGTGTCCTGTGACGCTGTTGCGAGCTGGCGCGGCACTTGCCCCGACAGACGCCTGACCGTCGCGTTCAGCTGGTCGACCTGCGCGACCAGCGCGTCGACCTCCGCCGCAGTGGGGACCCCCAGGCGGCTCAGCGCTTGGGCGACCCGCTTCTCGAACACCTGCTCCAGACGGTCCCAGGATTGCGACACCTGTTGCGAGAGATCGTGTGTCACCCGTTCGACTGTCGTGGCGACCGTGTCGCCCGTGTCACCCCGCATCCGGGCCGAGGAACGACTGCGCTTTTGCATGGCCTTGCCATGGACGACCAGCGTGTCGAAGGCCTTGCCGCCTTCTTCCTGAGCCTTGGCGAATGCGCCGAGGCCGGCCAGCCAGATCTCCTGGGCAGAGGCCTTCACCGCCGCCGCAAGCGCACTGTTTGACGCGGCATCGCCGCCCTTGTCGTTGGCCACTTTCTTTTTCATCGGAGGAGTCTGCAGGGAGCTGGGCGGGCGGGAGTTGCCACACTGAAGTCGACAGTGTACGGATTACGATTAGAGACTTCACCCTAAACCGGCTGTACGTTCCTCTGACCCGGCCCGGTCGAGTGCGTCGCAGACATGCTCCATGACCTGCGGGTGACAGGCCAGTCCCAGATGGCCAATCCCGGTCAGCGCGATGTCCCGTGCGCCAGGCAGCGACTGTGCCCCCTGGGGAATGACGACGTTGTCCTGCCAGGAGCGGATCACCGTGAAGCGGCGATATCGCTGGGCCGGTTCGTCGGCGCGCAGTGCCTGCAGCCAGGCACTGTTGCGACGCATCTGCAACACGTTGGGCAGCCGTGCGTAGCGGGCCTGCAGGGTGCCGCCGTGCGGGGTGCCCAGCGTGATCACGGCGGCGACGCTGTCATCGGCTGCCCGGCCTGCAGTGCGCAGCCAGGCGCGTGCAGCCAGTCCGCCCATGCTGTGCCCGATCACCGCAATGCGGGCGCCACCGGCTTGCGTACGCAGGGCGCTCACCGCGCAGGCAATCGGGGCGCTGTACTCGTCGATCGATCCGAACGCAGGCGTGAGCGTGACGGCGGCTACGGCGTGCCCACGTCGGGCCAGGTGACGTGCCAACGGCCGCCACACCGCGTGGTTGCACAGGAAGCCGTGGATGAGCAGCACCGGGACGCGATCAGGGTGGGGCACCGCCGCCGTGGGCAGAGGGCGATGTGCCAGCCAGGGCTGGGCCAGCCCGAAGGAGTGCGCCGATGTGCCGAGCTCGCTGGCCCAGGCGCGCCACCAGGCCAGGGCTCCGGCACGCAAGGCCGGTGGCGTGTCCTGCGCCGCCCAGGCGGTTGCAAAGCCGACAGCCAGGGCACTGGCGTGCACCCCCAGGGGCATCAGCGCGCCTGCCAGCAGTGCCAGCGGCCAGGACCAGTGGTGCGCCTGGGCCAGCCAGACAGCGAGGCTCGCCGCCCCCAGCAGGCCGGTCAGTCCGGTCAGGCGGTGAATGCGTGCAATCACGCCAGACGGGCCCCGGGCCGCCCGCCCAGGCGATCGATCAGTCCGGCGCTCAGGCGCGCAACGATGCCGTAGATGGACAGCTGGGGGTTGGCGCCGATCGAGGTCGGAAAGAGCGAGCCGTCATGGATCGAGAGATTGTCCAGGTGATGGTGCACCCCGTCGGGCCGTACCAGTCCTGCACGATCGCTGGCCGACAGACCGCAGCCGCCCATGACATGCGCCGAGGCCAGGTGCAGGTCATGCGGATGCCAGCTCAGCGAGCGCAGCAAGGTGTCCATCCCCGCCATCGAGGTCTGTGCCCGCGCGTGCTCATGGCCGAGGGTCACGGATCGGGCACCTGCCGCGAACTGCACCTCGGCCATTGCTCGATAGGCCCGGCGGGCAGCCTCGATCAGGGTCTCGGTCACCGGGTAATCAAGCACAGGGGTTCCGTCGCTGTTGAGCCTGACCTGACCGCCGGCGGACAGTGGATGAAACCCGTCGCGCATCAGCGCGAGCAGCGCATGCGCATGGGTGAATCGGCGCATGGCCTGCGCATGCGCCTGACCGAAGCCTGCCACGCGCGTCGCGAAGATGACCGGGTGCAGCGGTGGTACCTCGATCTTGAAGCCGAGCGGGCCGTCGATCGGGTGCTGGTGAAGGAAGTGATCGGTGTAACGGGTCTGCGGGGCGCCTTCGTGGGCATTGACGGCTTGCTCGATGTCGGCCACCGACAGGACCACCGGATGCAGGAAGGTGCGCCGCCCCGCAAGGCGGTGAGGGTCGGGGGCGCCCGAGCGCAGCAACACGGCCGGGGTGTTGATCGCCCCCCCGGCCAGCACGACATGCCGGGCTTGCACGCGCACCCGGCGCCCCGAGGGCGTCAGTCCGTCCGGGTTGAGCAGCTCGACCTCGACCCCGGTCACGGTCCGCCCGGACACGACAAGCCTTGCCGCGCGGGCGCGCGTGATCAGTCGGGCGCCGGCGTCCAGCGCCGTCGGAATCGTCGTGACCAGCATCGACTGCTTGGCATTGACCGGACACCCCATGCCGCAATAGCCGAGGTTGGCACATCCGCGGACGTTGCGAGGGATCACCTCGACCTTCATTCCCAGTCGGGTCGCACCCCGTTCCAGCAGGGCGTTGTTTTCGTTGGGGGGCATCGGCCAGGGCGAGATGCCCAGGCGGGTCTCGGCCTGGGCAAACCAGGGCGCCAGCGCCTCCGGGGTGAAATCGGTCAGCCCATGCCGCTCGACCCAGAATCGCAGGGTGGCCTCCGGGGTGCGAAAGCTCGAGGTCCAGTTCACCGTGGTCGAACCGCCCACGCAGCGGCCTTGCAGGATGGTGATGGCCTGGTCTGCGGTCTTGCGGGCCGCCGACTCCTGGTAGAGATGCGGGTAGGCGGTGGATTCGAGCTGGTCGAAGTCACGCGCCGATCGCAGTGGCCCCTCTTCGAGCATCAGGACATCCAGGCCGGCACGGGCCAGCATGTCCGCGGTGATACCGCCACCGGCGCCCGTGCCCACGATCACCACATCGGCAAGCAGGGTGGAGGGCATCGCATCGCGGGCGCCATCTTTGACGGCCCAGCCGCGGGCCAGGCCCTCGGCGATCGGGTCGAGCCCGCGGGCAGGGGAGGGGGTCATGATGTGCTCGGACCCGGCAGGTTCGGCCCGGGATAGCCGATCGCGGCCCAGTGCGCGGGCTGGGCATACCAGCTGGCCAGCACCAGGTCGTGCAGGGCGCCGTAGGCGCCGCGCAGCAGGGGGCTCGAGTGCGACCGCCAGGCTTCCAGAAAGGCTGCGATGGATTCACTGCTCGCGCGGTCCCAGGGGGCGTCGACACCCGCCAGCCAACGGCGCCCGGGCGCGCTGGCGAGCAGCACGAACAGGCGATCGAGGTCGATCCGGGTGAGCCGCGGTAAGTGCACCACGGCCGCTTCGAGCGCGGTCAATGTCGCGTCCAGCGCGGCTGTGGGCAGCACCACGGCCTCAGGGCCGCTCTCCCGGGGGGCTGCCGGGAGCATCGTGGCGCCGTCCAGCAGCACCGGGGCGATCGCCCGCAGGACCTGCGCACGGGCGCGCGCCGGGTCGCGTTCGAGCCAGAGCAGACTGCCCCCGGCGAGTGTGACCGTGGCCGCACCCAGCAGGCTCGAGAGCAGGACAGTTCTTCGCTTCATGGTGGCAGTGTAGGCCGGTCCGCAGGACAGTCGATGGCCTGGGTGGAGGGGCGATGCCTCGCGCAAGCTGGACATCGAGCCCTGATGGACAGTATGATCGCGGGTTCCTCGCCGCACGGACAGCGTCAATCAGTCAGGGAGTCAATTCCTGCGCTGGCTGGCTCTTGCCCCGATACGAACCGGCGGCCGGGGTGTCGACAGACAGGGTGCAGTGCACGGTATTGCGCAGCGCACCGTCTGAACCGAGACCTCGCCCCAGAGGAAACACTGTCAGTTTCCAAGCAAACAAGACTCCATCAAGGGGAATCGATGCGTCATTACGAAATCGTTTTCATCGTCCATCCTGATCAAAGCGAGCAGGTGCCCGGGATGATCGAGCGGTACAAGACCCTCGTCGAAGGTCAGCAAGGTGTCATGCACCGGATCGAGGATTGGGGCCGCCTGCAGCTGGCCTACCCGATCCAGAAGGTGGCCAAGGCCCACTACGCGCTCATGAACATCGAGTGCGGCCAGAAGGTGCTCGAAGAGCTCGAGCACGCCTTCCGCTTCAACGATGCGGTGCTGCGCCACCTGGTGGTGAAGATGCCCGCTGCCGAGACCGGCCCGTCGCCGATGCTGCGCCGGATCCAGAAGGAAGAGGCTCGCAAGACCGCCGTCGGCACGGAAGGACAGGTCGGTACGCCGGCTTGAACCGCGTCGGGTTGACCGCGTCGCTCCTGGAGCGCGAGGCCATCCGCTACACGCCGGCAGGCATTCCGATCGTCGCCCTCAGGCTCGCCCACCGCTCGGTGCAACGCGAAGCAGGAATGGACCGCACGATCGAGATGGATGTGCCGGCCGTGGCTGCCGACAAGGTAGCGCTGCGGATCGATCGCGTGGCCCTCGGAACCGAACTCGTCGTGAGCGGTTTCCTGGCCCCCCGGCGGCGCAATGCCCGAGCCCTGGTGTTGCACCTGACTGAATTTGAACTGGGTTCGACCTCTGATCGAACCGTCTGAAAAGGATTGATGACATGGCTTTCATGCGTCGTGGCAGCAAGGACAAGAAACCCAAGCGCCCTGCCCAGAGCGCGCTCTTCAAGCGCAAGCGTTTCTGCCGATTCACCGCTGAAAAGATCGAGTGGATCGACTACAAGAACATCGACATCCTCAAGGATTTCATCACCGAGAACGGCAAGATCATGCCGGCTCGCCTGACCGGTACCAAGGCCAAGTACCAGCGCCAGCTGTCGGACGCGATCAACCGCGCCCGCTTCCTCGCGCTGCTGCCTTACACCGACAACCACTGATCAGGAGGCTCAGACCATGCAGATCATCCTCCTCGAGAAAGTCGTCAACCTCGGTTCGCTGGGCGATGTCGTCCGCGTCAAGGATGGCTATGCCCGCAACTTCCTGATCCCCTCCGGCAAGGCTCGCCGTGCCACCGAGGTCGCGATCAAGGAATTCGAGGCTCGCCGTGCCGAACTCGAAAAGGTCCAGGCCGAGAAGCTGGCGCTGGCTCAGGCAGCCGGTGCCAAGCTGGAAGGCATGACGGTGGCGATCAGCCAGAAGGCCGGCGTCGATGGCCGCCTGTTCGGTTCGGTCACCAACTTCGACATCGCGTCCGCACTGGGCAAGCAGGGCTTCCCCCAGGTCGAGAAGGCCATGGTGCGCATGCCCCTGGGCCCGCTCAAGGCAATCGGCGAGCACGATGTCTCGGTGGCCTTGCATGCCGACGTGGTCGTGCCGATCAAGGTCGCGGTCAGCCCCGAGTCCTGATCGGTCACGGTGCGGTGCGCCCTGGTGGGCACCGCTTGTGAAGAAAAGGCGGCCTGGTGCCGCCTTTTTGTTTGCGCGCTTGCCGGGGAGCCTCGGCCGCTGGTCGATCGGCGCTCGCCCCGATCGGCGAGTCATGATGCATTGGCGGGATGAGTGCGTTCAATGACCGACCGAGTGGCGTCCGGCCCCGGCGCAGCAGGCCGCTGCTTGCGGTGCTGGTGCTGGTGCCGTCCTTGGCCGTGATCGGTCCGCCGGTGCAGGCGCAGTCGGCTGGCATGCAATCGGCCCGGAAATTCGCCCCGCAAGCGGCTGCGGCGACTTCTCGCGTGCTGACCCGCGACGATTGGCGGCCGGTCTGCGCGTCCCTGCTGGCCCGGTCCGCGCGCAGCCTCGTCGATCCCGGCAGCGGCGACTCGATCGGGCCGCATCAGCGCATTCTGGGAGGGCTGCTTGCCACCAACGCGATCCTGCTGGCGGGTGAAACGGCGGCCGGTAGCTGGGCCGAGCTGATCGAGCCGGGGCGGGCACTGCTGGAGGGCGTGCTGGGCATGCCGCTGGATCCGGCGCGCGAGGCCCGGGTGCGAGCGCGCTGCGATGTCCTGACTGACGGCCGACGGCTCGAGGCCGCGCCGGAAGAGCTTGATCGGGCGATTGCACTGGGTCGATCACTGACTCAAGGCGATTGACGCGCCCGGGTCCTGCGGCGCAGTCGGGGTGACACACCTCGATGTTGCGCCCCCGGAGATTGTTCGCGCTCGACATCGCCACCCCTGCGACTTAGTGCATGGATCGCGGAGAGCCTGTCTGCTTCAATCTTCCGACACAGTGTGCCGGAATCATGAACAGCCCCATTCGCCCTTGCGCTTCCCGATGCTGGACCACGATCGGTCGGGCCTGGTGCGTGCTGGCGTGCCTGGTCGCCCTGGGGTCGATGACCTGGGCTGCGCAGACGCCGGCGGGGCCCGCTGCCAGCGAGGTCTTCGGCGCGGCTGCACCCGCTCTGCCCGCGTCAGCCACTGTGCCTGCCCCGGCTCTGCGACAGTTGGGCGTGTCTGAATGGGAGCAGGCCTGTTCGACCCTGTTGATCGACGAGGCTCAGGAAATCCTGACCTTGTCCGGCCGTCCGGGTGGCGCCGCCCTGCAAGCTCGCGATCGGGCGATGGTGGAGCGACTCACCGAGGAGGCCCGCCTGCTGCAGGGCGCGCCCGTCGCAGGGCGCGAGGTCGATCCGGATCGCGAGGGCACCGACCCCTGGCTTGCCGGACGCGTGCTGCTCGATGACCTGCTGGGCGTGCCGGCCGATCCGCGACGACTGGACATCGTGCGCCAGCGCTGCGATCTGCTGGTCGAGGCGCGTCGCAAGCGCGCCGGGCGGGAGCCCCTGTTCATGCCCGGGCTAGGGGAGTCGTCAGTGCCCGGTTAACATGGCCGGATGTCTGCATTGCCCACCCTCGTCAGCGCCGATCCTCCCGCCCCCCTCGACCGCGAAGTGGCGGCCCTGCGCGTGCCACCGCATTCCGTCGAGGCCGAACAGTCGGTGCTCGGCGCGGTGCTGCTCGATAACACCGCGTGGGAGAAGATCGGCGATGTCCTGCGCGAGGATGATTTCTACCGACATGACCATCGACTGATCTGGCAGCACCTGGCCAAGCTGATGGAACGCAATCAGCCGGCCGACGTGCTGACGCTGCACGATGCGCTCAAGTCGACCGGCAAGCTCGAAGAGGCCGGTGGGCTGGGTTATCTCAATGGCCTGGCCACGGGGACGCCCTCGGCGGCCAATGTCAGGCGCTATGCGGAAATTGTCCGTGACCGGGCCGTGTTGCGACGCCTGATCACCGTCTCCGACGATATCGCCACCACCGCGCTCAATCCCCAGGGGCGCGATACCCGGCAGATCCTCGACGAGGCCGAGTCGAAGGTTTTCCAGATTTCCGAGGACGGCTCGCGCGGCCGCACCGGCTTCCAGGATCTGAGCTCGGTGCTCGCCCAGGTGGTCGAGCGGGTCGACGACCTCTACAACCGCGAGAACCCCAACGACATCACCGGCGTGCCCACCGGATTTTCTGATCTCGACAAGATGACCTCGGGCATGCAACCGGGCGACCTGATCATCATCGCGGCGCGTCCCTCGGTCGGCAAGACCGCGTTTGCCTTGAACATCGGCGAGCATGTAGCGGTCAATCAAGGCATGCCGGTCGCGGTGTTCTCCATGGAAATGGGTGCCACGCAACTGGCGATGCGTCTGGTCTGCTCGGTGGGCCGCATCGATCAACAGCGTCTGCGTACCGGGCGCCTGACGGAAGATGACTGGCCGCGCCTGACCAGCGCCATCCAGAAGATGCAGGACGCCAATCTGTTCATCGACGAGACGCCAGCCCTCAATCCGCTGGAGCTGCGCGCCCGTGCGCGGCGTCTGGCTCGCCAGTATGGGCAGCTCGGTCTGGTGATGGTCGACTACCTGCAGCTGATGAGCGGCACTGGCTCGGGGGGCGAAAACCGCGCCACCGAGGTCGCTGAAATCTCCCGATCGCTCAAGGCCCTGGCCAAGGAGTTGAACGTGCCGGTGATTGCGCTGTCGCAGCTGTCACGGGAGGTTGAAAAGCGCACCGACAAGAAGCCGATCATGAGCGACCTGCGCGAATCGGGCGCCATCGAACAAGACGCCGACGTGATCCTGTTCATCCATCGCGAAGACCGCTACGACCCGGACTCTCCCAACAAGGGCATGGCCGAGATCATCATCGGCAAGCAGCGAAATGGCCCCATCGGTTCGGTCACGCTGACGTTTCTGGGCCAGTACACGAAGTTCGAAAACTTCGCGCCAGCCAGCAGCTACTGATCGGGTGCCAGAGCACACAGCGATGGCCGATGCAATCGTCGTCCTCAACGCGGGCTCATCCAGCCTGAAGTTCTCGCTGTTCCTTCAGGGGCCATCGGGCTTGCAGCAAACTCTCGACGGCCAGATCGAGGGCCTGTTCACCGACCCGCATCTCGTCGCCCGTGATGCAGCTCATCAGGTGGTGGCGCAACGCCACTGGGGTGCGGGCGTGCAACTGGGGCATGACGGTGCGTTGACCGCGATGCTCGAGGTGCTCGAGGCGTCACAAGGTTCGCATCGCCTGCTGGGTGTCGGGCATCGTGTGGTGCATGGCGGTGCACGGTTCTCGCAGCCGCTGCTGATCGATGCGCAGGTGCTCGCCGACTTGCGGCGCTTCGAGTCGCTGGCGCCCCTGCACCAGCCGCACAATCTGGCCCCGATCGCGGCCTTGATGGAACGTGCGCCCGATCTGCCTCAGGTGGCCTGCTTCGATACTGCCTTTCACCGTACCAACCCCGACATCGCGCAGATGTTCGGGCTGCCCCTGGAGATGTTCGAGCAGGGCATTCGACGCTACGGCTTTCACGGACTGTCCTACGAGTACATCGCTTCCGTGCTGCCCGAGGTCGATGCGCGCGCGGCGCGCGGCGCCACCGTGGTGATGCACCTGGGCAATGGGGCCAGCCTGTGTGCGCTTCGGGGCGGCGCGAGCGTGGCAAGCACCATGGGCTTCACTGCGGTCGACGGGCTGATGATGGGCACGCGCACGGGCAGCCTGGATCCGGGCGTGGTGCTCTACCTGATGGCCGAGCAGGGCCTGTCCGCCAAGGAGGTCGAGACCCTGCTTTACAGCCGCTCCGGACTGCTGGGCGTGTCGGGCATCTCCAGCGACATGCGCACCCTGCTGGCTTCGCCGGCGCCTCGTGCGCGACTGGCGATCGATCTCTACTGCTATCGCATTCGCCGCGAGCTCGGTTCGATGGTCGCCGCCCTCGGCGGGATCGATGCCCTGGTCTTCACGGCAGGAATAGGCGAGCATGCGGCGGCGATTCGGCAGGCGGTCTGCCGTGACGCCGCCTGGCTGGGCGTGTCACTGGACGAAACCGCCAATGCGTCGGCCGGATCAGGCATCACCCGCTTGTCCGCGCCCGACAGCAAGGTCAGCGTGTGGTGCATTCCCACCAACGAGGAAGCGATGATTGCCCGGCACACGGTACAGCTTCTGGAGGGTTCGAGCCCGGCCTGAGGTGAGCGTGCCTCAGAGGGCGTCGGCGGCGAAATCGGCCAGACGCGAGCGCTCGCCACGTTGCAGGGTGACATGGCCGGCATGGCCCCAACCCTTGAAGCGGTCGACCACATAGGTGAGACCCGATGAGCCTTCGGTGAGGTAGGGCGTGTCGATCTGCGCGATGTTGCCCAGACAGATCACCTTGGTGCCCGGGCCCGCGCGGGTGATCAGCGTCTTCATCTGCTTGGGCGTGAGGTTCTGTGCTTCGTCGATGATCAGGAACTTGTTGATGAAGGTCCGACCACGCATGAAGGACAGGGCCTTGACCTTGATGCGCGAGCGGATCAGGTCATTGGCCGCGGCACGCCCCCAGTCACCGCCTGAGCCATTGCCCTGGTTCAGCACCTCGAGGTTGTCCTCGAGCGCACCCATCCAGGGCTGCATCTTTTCTTCTTCGGTGCCAGGCAGGTAGCCGATGTCTTCGCCGACCGGAACCGTCGCACGGGTGACGATGATCTCGGAGTAGCGCTTGTGCTCCAGGGTCTGGGTCAATCCGGCGGCGAGTGCCAGCAAGGTCTTGCCTGTGCCCGCCTGACCCAGCAGGGTCACGAAGTCGATCTCCGGATTCATGAGCAGATTCAGCGCGAAGTTCTGCTCGCGATTGCGCGCGGTCACGCCCCACACCGCGTTCTTCACATGGGCGAAGTCGCGCAGGGTCTGGAGCACGGCGGTCTTGCCGTTGAGCTCCTTGACCTGGGCGGCCAGGGGCGTTTCGCCGTCGATGTAGACGAACTGATTGAGGATGAAGCCCGGCACGGCAGGCCCGGTGAGCCGGTACCAGTTGCTGCCGCCCTGCTGCCAGGACTCCATGCCCTTGCTGTGGGTGTCCCAGAAGTTGGCCGGCAGGGCGAGCGTTCCGGCGTACAGCAGTTCCAGGTCGTCGATGACCTGATCGTTGTGATAGTCCTCGGCGCGCAGACCCAACGCACGCGCCTTGATGCGCATGTTGATGTCCTTGGACACCAGCACCACATGACGGGTCACATGCAGACGCTGCAGGGCCTGCACGACGCCCAGAATCTGGTTGTCGGCCTTGCCCGCCGCCAGCGTGTCCGGCAGCGAGGTTTCCAGGGCCTGGGTCTGCAGCAGCAGACGCCCGCCGGCCTCGCGCTGGCCCAATCGGGACAGCTCTACCCCCTGGTCGATGCGCTCTTCGGATTCGCCGATCAGGGCGTCAAGGGTGCGGCTGACCTGGCGCCCGTTGCGCGCCACCTCCGACATGCCCTTCTTGTGATTGTCGAGTTCCTCGAGCGTCACGATGGGCAGGAACACGTCGTGTTCCTCGAAGCGGAACAGGCTGCTGGGGTCGTGCAGCAGCACGTTGGTATCCAGCACAAAGATCTTGATGGCGTCCGGCGAACGTGCGCGATCGGCCCGGGTACGGCGTGCCGGCGTGCGCACCGGTGGCGTGGCCGGCGCGCGGGGCGCCTGCGGAACCGCCGGGACCACCGTGGGGGCAGGGGCTGTGACAGGAGGTGAATCGGCGCGCAGCAGCCGCGCGGTGCGGTCTGTGCCGGGATCGGTGGCTGGGGAGGCGGAGACCGATACGGCGGGCGTCGCCGCGCGTCGGGTGCGCGGGTTGCGCCCGGCAGTGGGCAATACCACCTCGTTGCCCGCGTCTCGTGTTGCGCCAGCCACGGCAAGCGCCGCGACGGGTGCGGCGATGACGGGGGGGGCGGCGAAGGGGGCGTCGGTGGCGGAAGCGACCGGCGCTGCTTTCGGACGC
>JBILSK010000262.1:0-4155 GCA_044372165.1 Burkholderiaceae bacterium
CACGTTTCGCATCGACCCCGGTCTGACCCTGATTCGGGGCGGCGAGGGACGCGGCAAGAGCAGCCTGCTCAAGCTGATCGCAGGCGAACTGGCTCCCACGTCAGGCTCGATCACGGTGCGCGCAGGGCCGGTCTTTCACGCTGAACCGGCCGATCCGGGCGACGATCCCACCGTGGTGCGCGAGTGGCTGCACACGCAGCAGGCGCGTTTCCCGGATTGGGACACGGCGCGCGCTGACGCGCTCATTCGCGACTTCCGGCTGGATGAGCATCTGTCCAAGCAGATGCTCATGCTGTCGACCGGCAGTCGTCGCAAGGTCTGGCTGGTGGCGGCTTTCGCCAGCGGCGCGCCAGTGATCCTGCTGGATACGCCCTTTGCCGCACTTGATGCGCCGGCCTGTCGGGCGTTGTCGGCGTGCCTGACTCAGGCAGCAACGCACTCGCGGCAGGCCGTGGTGATGGCCGACCATGAGCTTGCCGAGGACCTGCAAGGCCTCGTGCTGGCCGGCCTCATCGATCTGGGCGACTGAGTGCTGCGCGCCCAGGTCTGCGAGGGCGATGTCGCGCGCCGCCTGCGCTCGGGTCCGTGCAGGGGTGTCAGGGTGGTGTTGTCGAGAGAATGAATATTTTTTTTCGACTCCGAACAGTCGCCATGCTCGGTATAGGATGTCGCCCTCGGCCGGATTGCCGGCGTGAACGTGACGCTCGAACCCCGTGTTTGCGCAGCGAAGGAGATGCCCTTGAACCCCCAGAACTGGCTGGCCCGTGCGAAGTCACTGGTGTCGTGCCTGCTGATCGTGAGCCTGATGCCGATGGCACTGGCCCAGCAGCAGCAGACCGCACCGCTGCCGCTGAAGCCGGAAGAGGTCGAAGCCCTCGTGGCCCCGATCGCCCTGTACCCCGACGCACTGCTGTCGCAGACGCTGATGGCCTCGACCTATCCACTGGAAATCGTCCAGGCGGCGCGCTGGGTGAAGGCCAATCCCAAGGTCACGGGCGATGCGGCGGTGAAGGCGGTCGAGACTCAGACCTGGGATGTCAGCGTGAAGTCGCTGGTCGCATTTCCGCAGGTGCTGGTGCCGATGAGCGACAAGCTCGACTGGACGCAGAAACTCGGTGACGCCTTTCTGGCCGATGAAAAAGGGGTGCTCGACGCGGTCCAGCGGCTGCGCGTGCGCGCCCAGTCGTCCGGCAACCTGCAGAGCAACGAACAGCAGAAGGTGATCGTCGAGGCAGTCCCGGCGCCGACTCAGACGACCACCGTGATTCGCATCGAGCCGGCGGCGCCGCAGGTCATCTATGTCCCGGTCTACAACCCGACCGTGGTTTACGGTGCCTGGATGTACCCGGCCTATCCGCCCTTCTACTGGCCGCCGCCGCCGATGTACTACCCTGGCGGCGCATTCGTCTCCGGGTTTGCCTGGGGCGTCGGCGTGGCCGCGGCAGGGGCGATCTTCGGCGGCTGCAACTGGGGGTATGGATCGGTCAACGTCAACGTCAATCGCGTTGTCGCCATCGATCGCAACTACAACGTCAACAACATCAACACGAACGGCCAGTGGAAGCACGACAACTCGCACCGCAAGGGTGTGCCCTACCGTGACACCACCACCCGCGAACGGTACTCGCGGGAGGCCCCGGGTGCTGCAAACCGGCAGGAGTTTCGAGGCCGGGATACCGCCGCAGGCGGTGCCGCAGACCGAGTGGGTGATCGTGGCCAGGGCGCAGGCGATCGAGTGGGCGACCGTGGCCAGGGCGTGGCCGATCGCGTCGGCGACCGTGGCACGGGTGGGGCAGATCGCCCGAACCTGAGCGAGCGGCCGGCCGCAAGCGCCAAGCCTGCCGTGGCCAATCGCCCGGCGGCCACGCCGGCGGTGACCGATCATGCTGCGGCAGCTGATCGGGCCAATCGCGAGCGCGCCTTCGAGGGCGTGAACAACGGCGCCGCGGCGCAAAAGAACATCGATCGCGGTCGTGCCAGCGTCACGCCGGCCGCTGCGCGCGCGCCCGCTCCGGCCCGTGCTGCTGCATCCGCTCCGGCCCGCGCCCCGATGGCCGCGCCGCCTGGCGGTGGCCGACCGGCTGCAGGTGGTGCGGGTGGGATGGGCGGCGGTGGCCGTCGGCGCTGAGGACACGAGACATGACCAAGATGATTTCCATGACGCGCACCGCGCGCCTGCGTTGTGCGGCCCTGGCTCTGGCCGTGCCGATTGCCTTCGCGTGCGCCGGGACGGCCTTGGCCCAGCAACGCGCCTTCCCGAATGCCGATGCCGCGATGCAGGCCTTCGGCGACGCGCTGGCCACCAACGATGAGGCCGCGCTGCGACAGGTGCTCGGCGCGGACTACGCCAAGGTGATCCCGCCGATCGGCGAGGAGGGGCGCTACGCCTTCCTGGCCGCCTGGGCCCGCTCGCATCAGGTTCGCACCCAGGGAGATGCCAGGGCGGTGATCGCGGTCGGCTCCGACGGCTGGACGCTGCCGATGCCCCTGGTGCGCTCGCCGCAGGGCTGGCGCTTCGACACCCGTGCCGGGGCCGAGGAAATGCGGGTGCGGCGCATTGGCCGCAACGAGAACGCGGTGATGCAGGTGATGGGGGCGATTGCCGATGCGCAGCGCGATTACGCCGCACTCGATCCCGATCGCAACGGGCTGCCGGACTACGCAAGTCGATTCATCAGCTCGCCGGGCAAGCGCGATGGCCTGTACTGGCCCGCGGCGTCCGGGCAGCCTGACAGCCCGCTGGGGGCGGCCTTTGAAGCCGCCGCTCGTTCCGGCGACGGCAAGGGCAATGGCGAGTACTACGGCTATCGCTACAAGCTGCTGTCGGGGCAGGGCAGCCACGCACCGGGCGGCGCCTACGACTACTCGATCAAGGGCCGCAAGCTCGGCGGTTTTGCGGTGGTGGCCTGGCCCGCCCGGTACGGCGACACCGGCGTGGTGACCTTCATGATCAGCCACGATGGCACGCTGGTCGAGAAGGACCTGGGCGCCAGCACGACCACGCGCGCGGCCGCCCTTGCGCGATTCGATCCCGACGCCAGCTGGACGCCGGTCAAGCAACCCTGAACGAGGGGCGCTCGCGACCGGCCGGGGCCGGTGCACTCGCAGCACGGATGCGTGCGCGAATGCGCCGGCGGCCCTGCCAGCTGCGCAGCAATTCGCTGGCCGATCCGCGGGACCGGGCCTGTGACGTCGCGACCCGGCGCGCGGGGCCCAGCAGCAGGATCATGACGGACAGGATCCGACTGTGTCCGACTGCGCCATCCAGGGTGACGCGGGAGGGGATCAGGCGAGCCATGGCTGCCTCCGATGTGACGAGGTGAGGGAATCTGTGTCGGGCCTTCTGCGATCGAGCCGCTGATGGCGATCGTGCGCGAGGTCCGTGATGATCCATCAGCAACGAACGGGCCAGGCGCCGCACTGCCTTGCAAATCAGAGCCTTCCCGATTCCGCGGCACCGGGTGGGGCCTCGATGTGTATGGGGCTCCGACAGGCAGAAGGTCACATCGACCCCTTGGGATCGATCCGCGTCCGTTCGGCTAGGATGCCGGCTCCATCGATTTCTTCAGCCTTTGACCATGGCCGACCCCGCGCCTTCCAACTTCATCACCCGACTGATGCGTGGCGAAGTGCAGCAGCACGCCATCGGCGCCACCCTGGGCTGCCGTCTGCTGGCGCTGGACCTTGCGGTAGGCACGCTGGAGGCCGAATACCTGGGTACCGACGCCCTGGTGAACCCGGCCGGACAGGTGCAGGGCGGCATTCTGGGTGCCATGCTCGATGACATCACCGCGTCGCTGGTCACGGCGACCGGCAGCGACGACGAGCGCTGCGCCACGCTCGATCTGCATCTGTCGTTTCTGCGGCCGGTGTCGACCGGAACGATTCACGCTCAGGCCCGCATGGTGCGCCGGGGGCGCGACATCTGCACGGTCAGCGGGGAGCTGACCCAGGGCGGCAAGCAGGTGGCGATCGCGACCGCCACCTGCATGGTGGTCAGGTCGACCCGACCCTGATCCGCGCGGGCAGCACCACGCCGCGGCACTCGCCGAAGCCGATCCGGGCGGCACCCGGTGCGTCGCACCAGCCGCGCAGCGTGACCGCATCGCCATCCTCGAGGAAGCTGCGCTGTTCCCCATTGGGCAGCGTCAGCGG
>JBILSK010000261.1:0-4155 GCA_044372165.1 Burkholderiaceae bacterium
ACCGGATCGAGCGGCTCGACCTCGCCGCGATAGCGTTCCGGGGCGCGGGCATCCACCACCAGCCGGCTGGCGTCGGTGCGAGCCTGCTCGACCGCCGCCGCGTCCAGCAGCGCCCCCAGGGCAGGGCGCGCGGACAGAGTCCCAGGCCTGACCGTCGGCAGTTCGCTGACCACCGGAAAGCGCGCCTGTTGCCAGGCCGGCATACCGCCATCGAGCACCGCGACCTTCTCGTGGCCCACCCAGCGCGCCATCCACCACAGCCGCGAGGCCATCATGCCGCCCGATGCGTCATACAGGATCAGCTGGGTCGCATCCGACACGCCCAGCGATTCGAGCAGCGCGCGCACCGAGGCCTGCGTGGGCATCGGGTGGCGCCCGTTGCGCCCGGTCTTGGCGGCCGACAGATGCATGTCCATGGCGACGAAGCGGGCACCGGGGATGTGGCCCTCGGCGTAGGCCTGCGCCCCCGCCTCGGGTTTCGTGAGGTCATGGCGGCAATCGACGACCACGCAGTGGTCGATTGCGGTGGCCAGTTCTTCGACGCTGATGAGCGTGGTCCAGGTCATGGTCAGTCCTTGAAGGGCTCAGGCGATCGGCAGATGCCTGCGCAGAAACTCATGGAAGTGTTGCATGCCGTCTTCCATCGGGCTCTGGTAGGGGCCCACCTGGTTCTCGTCGCGCGCAAGCAGGATGCGACGACCCGCGTCCATGCGCTCGGCGATCTCGTCGTCCTCGATGCAGGTCTCCATGTAGGCGGCCCGCTCGGCTTCGATGAAATCGCGCTCGAACAGCACGATTTCCTCGGGGTAGTAGAACTCGACGACATTGGTGGTGTGCATCGGGCCGCGCGGCACCAGGTGCGACACCACCAGCACATGCGGATACCACTCGACCATCACGTTCGGATAGTAGGTGAGCCAGATCGCGCCGTGCTCGGGTGGCTGACCGTCGCGGTACTTGAGCACCTGCTCGTGCCAGCGCTGATAGACCGGGCTGCCCGGCTTGCCCAGGCCGCGATGCACGCCCACGGTCTGCACCGACCACCAGTCGCCGAACTCCCATTTCAGGTCGCTGCATTCGACGAACTTGCCCAGCCCCGGGTGAAAGGGCTCGACGTGATAGTCCTCGAGGTAGACCTCGATGAAGGTCTTCCAGTTGTAGCGGCACTCGTGGATCTCGACGTGATCGAGCATGTAGCCCGAGAAGTCGAGCTGGCCCTTCACGCCGGCCCGTGCCAGGTCGGCGGCGACATCGCGCTGGCCCGAAAAGAGCAGGCCGTTCCAGTTCTGCAGCGGGCTTCGACCCAGGTTCAGGCAGGGCTGCTGCTCGAAGTGCGGCGCGCCCAGCAGTTCGCCCTTGAGGTCATAGGTCCAGCGATGCAGCGGACACACGATGTTGGTCGTGTTGCCGCGCCCATTGAGCATGACCGCCTGGCGATGGCGACAGACATTGGAGAGGAGATCGAGCCCCTGTTCGCCCCGCACGAGAAGCCGGCCCTCCTTCTCGGCCGGGAGTGCGTAGTAATCGCCCGCGTTCGGTACCATCAGTTCATGACCGATGTAGCCGGGGCCGTTCTTGAACAGAATCTCGAGTTCACGCTGATGCAGCGCTTCATCGAAATACGCCGAAACCGGAAGCTGGGCTGCAGAACGCTGCAGGTGAGCCCGACGCCCGATGTCCGACATGGTTCGACCTCCTGACAGGAAAAGTGACGGGATCCCGAAGGATGGGTGGCGCAAAAAGGCCGGCAAGGATACCCCCTATCCGCCCCCGGGGGAACCCGCGGCGATGACCCATCCGTCCGTGCGTCAGCTCCGCCGACCCCTTCGACTGGGAGCTTGGCAGGCGGGTGATTTAAACTCGCCATTTTTGCGCTGTCCTGCGCTGCACATTTCGTGCAGGCACAGGCATCGCCCCCGAGACCCCAGGATGCCCAAGTCACCCCGCACGCCTGCAGCCGAGTTGCCTGCCACCTTCGAGGAGGCGCTCGGCGAACTCGAGACGCTGGTCCAGACGATGGAGTCGGGCAGCCTGCCGCTGGAACAGTCCCTGCAGGCCTATCGGCGCGGTGCCCAGCTGGTCACCTTCTGTCGCGACGCCCTGACCCGGGTGCAGCAGCAGGTCAGAGTGCTTGAGGACGATCTGCTCAAGCCCTTTGATTCCGAGGCTCCGGGCGAGGCCTGAGGTGCGCCTTGATCGCTTCTTCGTGCCCCGATGACCCGATGACCCAGACCCTGTCCCCGGCCGTCTCGCTTGCGGCGTGGTCCACTGCCGTGCTGGCGCGCACCGAGGCCTGCCTCGATCGACTGCTGCCGGCCGGTGAGGGCGGCTCGCCCGCGCTGGCCCGCCTGCATGAAGCCATGCGCTATGCGGTGCTGGGCGGTGGCAAACGGGTGCGGCCACTGCTGGCACACGCCGCCGGCGAGCTCACCGGCGCGGCCCCCGAGGCGCTCGCCTTCGCCGGCTGCGCGGTGGAACTGATCCACGCCTATTCGCTGGTGCATGACGATCTGCCGTGCATGGACAACGACGTCCTGCGTCGCGGCAAACCGACGGTCCACGTGGCCTTTGGCGAGGCGCCCGCCATGCTGGTGGGCGATGCCCTGCAGGCGCTGGCGTTTCGGGCCGCAGCACTCACGGCTGATCACGGTGTGCCGGCGACCGCCGTGGTGCGCATGGTGGTCGAACTGGCCGATGCCGCCGGTTCGATCGGCATGGCCGGCGGCCAGGCGATCGACCTGGGGGCGGTCGGCTCGGCGCTGTCGCGTGCCGACCTGGAAGACATGCACCGTCGCAAGACCGGTGCGATGCTGGCCGCCGCGGTCCGGCTCGGCGCCTGGTGCGGCGCGCCGCTGCCGCCCGCCCGGCAGCAGGCCCTGGATGCCTATTGCAATGCGGTCGGTCTGGCCTTTCAGGTGATCGACGATGTGCTGGATGTGGATGCAGACAGCGCCACCCTGGGCAAGACCGCAGGCAAGGATGCGGCCAACGACAAGCCGACCTACGTCTCCCTGCTGGGCCTGGCGGGCGCACGCGAGCTTGCTCAGACGCTTCGTGCCGACGCACATCGCGCGCTCGAAGGCTTCGGTGCGCCTGCGCATCGACTGGCCGAACTGGCCGACCTGATCGTCTTGCGGCACTCTTGACTGCCCGACGCCCGAGGCGAATCATCGGACCCTTCAGGAAACACTCACGATGAAAGATTCCTACACGCTGCTCGAGCAGATCGATGCGCCCGCTTCGCTGCGTCGCATGGAGCGTGCGCGCCTGCCCGGGCTGGCAGACGAACTGCGCCGCTACATCTTGCAGTCGGTCTCGAAGACGGGGGGCCATCTGTCGAGCAACCTGGGGACGGTGGAGCTGGCGATCGCCCTGCACTACGTCTTCGACACGCCGCGCGACCGCATCGTCTGGGACGTCGGGCATCAGTCCTACCCCCACAAGATCCTGACCGGGCGTCGCGAGGCGATGAGCCACCTGCGCCAGTACGGCGGCATCTCCGGCTTTCCCCGTCGCTCGGAAAGCGAGTACGACACCTTCGGCACCGCGCATTCCTCCACCTCGATTTCCGCGGCATTGGGCATGGCTGCGGCCTCGCGCAACAAGGGCGAGAACAAGGGGCCGGGGCGACGGCGCCATGTGGCCGTGATCGGCGACGGCGCGATGACCGCGGGCATGGCCTTCGAGGCGATGAACAACGCGGGCGTGATGCCCGACATCGACCTGCTGGTGGTGCTCAACGACAACGACATGTCGATCTCGCCGCCGGTGGGCGCGCTCAACAAGTACCTGGCCCGCATTCTGTCGGGGCGCCAGGTATCGGCCGCCCGTGACATGGCGCGTACCGTGCTCTCCAAAGTGCCGCCGGTCTACGAACTGGCCAAACGCCTGGAAGAGCATGCCAAGGGCATGGTCGTTCCGGCCACGATGTTCGAGGAGTTCGGGTTCACCTACTTCGGTCCGATCGACGGTCATGATCTCGATGCGCTGCTGCCCACTTTGCAGAACCTGCGCGAGATGCGCGGCGCGGTGTTCCTTCATGTGATCACGCGCAAGGGCCAGGGCTACAAGCTGGCCGAGGCCGATCCGGTGCTGTACCACGGCCCCGGGAAGTTCGACCCGGGCGAGGGCATCAAGAAGGCCTCGGGCGGCGGC
>JBILSK010000009.1:0-13240 GCA_044372165.1 Burkholderiaceae bacterium
TCATGGCAATTCAAAGCATCGTCGCCACCATCAAGGTCAAGGCTGGCCAGGAAGCCGCCTTTCAGGCCGTCGCCCTCAAACTGGCCGCTGCGGTCAATGCCAACGAGCCGGGCTGCATGCTCTACACGCTGAACAAGGGCGAGGACGCCTCCACGTTCGTGTTCATGGAGCGCTACAAGGACGAGGACGCGATGAAAGCCCACCGCGGCATGGATCACTTCCGCACGCTCGGCAAGGAAATGGGCGCCTTCATGGACGGCCCGCCGAGCGTGCTGCGCATGGTCGAGCTCGGCTGACAGCCCGACAGCAGCGGCCGGGCGGCGAGCCGCACGGTCGCCGCTCGACCGCATGCCTGACTTTCTCTCCCCGGAACTGCTCGCCCTGCGCGAGCAGACCACGCAGCTGGCCACCGGTACGCTGGTCGGCTTGCGTGATGATCCTGCCCTGTCCGCAACCGAGCGCGCCAAGCAGGTGCGCGAGGCCTCGAAAGCGGCCGGCCTCTATGCCCTGACCCAGTCCGACCAGGCGTCGGCCCTCACGCTGCTGGTCGCGCGCGAAACCCTCGCGGCGCATGGTGTGGGTCATCTACCCGGCCTGTTCGGCAGCGAGGCAGGCCTGCTGCACGGGCTGCCCGAGCCGCTGCGCACCAGCCACCTGCTGCCGATGCTGGCCGGCACGCGTCGCGCCGGCTTTGCCTTCACCGAACCCGCTGACGCGCCGCGTCCGACCTGGGCCCGCGTCGAGGGCGATGCGTTGATCATCACTGGACGCAAGTCCTATGTCACGGCCGGCGCCGACATCGACTTCATGACCGCGCTGGTCGAGATCGAGGGCGAAGGTCCCTCGATGGTGATCATCGACACGAATACTCCCGGTGTGAGCATCGAGCGGCATTTCTCGACCCTGGACGGCAGCCATCACGCAGCCTTTCGCTTCGAGGCGGTGCGGGTGCCGCGTCATCATGCGATCGGCAAGCCTGGCGAGGGACGCAGCCGTGCCCTGGCCAAGATCAGCTCGGTGCGTCGGGCCATCGCAGCCGATTGCATGGGCACGATGCTCTTCACGCTCGACCTGGTTGCTGCGGCCTTGCGTCGCCCGCGGCGCAGCGGTCCGCTGGGGCAGCACGAACGCGTGCGCCTGCGCCTGGGCGAGATGCGCATTGCCGCCTATGCCACGCGATCCATGGTCTATCGCACCGCTCGCCTGACTGACGCCGGCGAGGATGTGGTCAACGAGAGCATCGCCGCCAAGGTCCATGCCACCGAAACCGCCGGACAGGTCCTCGATTCAGCCATCCAGCTGGTCGGCGGCGAAGCCCTGGTGAGTGGCCATCCGCTGGAGGCGGCCTTGCGCCGCCTGCGTTCCGTGCGACTGGCCGAAGGCGAAAGCGATACCTTGCGCGTCAACCTGTCGAGAGGCTTTCTCGACCTGGGCAAGGGCAGGCTCTGAGTGCGCACGCCCCACGAATCATCCGTCGTTCCGAACTTGCTGCAGACACCATGACCGCATCCCCTTCAGTCCCGACCCTTCAAGGCATCGACATCCCGCGGGTCACCGCCTGGATCGCCGAACACACCGAGATCACGCCGCCGCTCAGCTTCAAGCTGATCGCGGGAGGCCGATCGAACATGACCTTCACGGTGACCGACGCCGCCGGTCGTCGCTTCGTACTGCGCCGCCCGCCACTGGGCAAGTTGCTGCCCAGCGCGCACGACATGGCACGCGAACATCGACTGATGGCGGCGCTCGCCGGCACGACCGTGCCAGTGCCGCGCATGGTGGGCCTGTGCCAGGACCCGTCGGTCAATGAGCGCGACTTCTACGTCATGCACTTTCTGGATGGCATCGTGGTGCGCGATGTCGAGACCGGCCAGTCGCTGACGCCCGAGGTCCGCACGCGCATGAGCCACGCGCTGATCGACACCTTGTGCGATCTGCACCGCATCGACATCGATGCGGTCGGGCTGGGCAATCTGGCCAAGCGCGAGGGCTACATCGAGCGGCAGATCAAGCGCTGGTCCACGCAGTGGGAGCAGTCCAAGACGCGCGAACTGCCGATCTTCGACACCGTGCGCGACGCGCTGGCGGCCCGCATGCCGGCCCAATCCCGCGTGGCCCTGGCCCACGGCGATTACCGGCTGTCCAATTGCATGATGGACCCCAGCGGCCCGGTGGTCGGCGTGCTCGACTGGGAGCTGTGCACCCTGGGCGAACCGATGGCCGATCTGGGTGGTCTGCTGGGCTACTGGCATGACGCGTCCGACCCGCAAGCCACCGGGGATCCGGGCACCACCGCGCTGCCGGGCTTCCTGCCCCAGGACGAGATGGCCGGGCTGTATGCCGAGAAGATGGGCGTGTCGCTCGCCGATGTCAGCTACTACCGGGCGTTCGCGCAGTGGCGACTGGCCAGCATCGGCGAGGGCGTCTATGCACGCTACCTCGGCGGCCAGCAAGGCTCGCAGGACGAGGCCATCGATCTCGACTCCTACAAGGCCGGCATTCCGCGACGTATCGAACGCGCCGCCCGCCTGCTCGGGGTCCGGGTATGAGCGGCGCCGCGCCATCGCGCTCCGCACTGGCGGGGCTCACGGTCATCGAGATCGGCGGCGGTGCGGCAGCCGCGTATTGCGGCCGATTGCTGGTCGATGCCGGAGCGACGGTGTCGCTGGTCGCGCTCGACGAAGCACGGCGTCTGGCCGGTGTGGTGCGCTCGCAGGATCCTGCGGAGACCCGTCACGCCCAGATGCTTCATGCCGGCAAGCTGAGTCTGCCGGCCAACACCGACCCGCACGCGCTGGTGGAAGCCTGCGCTGCGGCCGATCTGGTGATCGTCGGTGAAGACTCCGGCTTCGATGCCGGTCGCTTTGCCTCGGCCGGCGTGGGCCCGCGCATTGCCTGCATCGACCTCAGCTGGTTCGGCCACCGCCCCGGCCCCTGGCATGATTGGGCCGGCAGCGACCTGGTGGTGCAAGCGCTGACCGGTCTGCCGCAGATGGCGGGCCACATCGAGGGCCCCCCCACCTTCTTTGGCGACCGCCAGTCGACGGTGGTTGGCGGCGTCACCGCCTACATCGCCGCCTGTGCGGCCCTGCTTGCGCCGGCCACCGCGCGCGCGCACCGCTACGAGGTCAGCATCCTCGAGGCGAACATCGTGCTGTCGGAAATGCACATGCATTTCTTCGAGCGCGACGGGATTCCGATGCAGCGCTGCGGATTGAACCGCTTCTTTCCGAACTCGCCGGTCGGTGTCTACCCCTGCCGCGACGGCTGGGTGGGCATCACCATCACCACGCCCGACCAGTGGCGCTCGCTGTGCAAGGCGCTCGATCTGCGCGAACTGGCGGCCGACGAGGGTCTGGTGACGCGCGAACTGCGCTTTGCGCGACAAGATGACGTGGAGGCAGCCATGCGCGGCGCGCTCGCGCAGCGCACCGCGTTCGAGTGGGCTGCGATCGGCCGCGAGCACAAGGTGCCGATCGTGGTGGTGCCCGATGCCGCCGGCATCCTGACGCATCCGATCTTCCAGGCGCGGCACTCGCTGGCCGACGTGACGGTCGATGAGCACCGGGTGCAGGTACCGCGCAGCCCGTTCGCGCTCAGCCGCACACCGGTGCGCACCGTGCTCGACGCCGCCGTCGACTCCGCGCAGCCGGAGCCGGTCGATGCCTTCGCCCCCGCCTCGGACACCCCCGATGCGCCGCCGCTGGCCGGCGTCACGGTGATCGACTTCGCGATGGGCTGGGCCGGACCGCTGGCCAGCCGCCTGCTGGGCGACCTGGGGGCGGACATTGTCAAGATCGAAGCAGCTCGCTATCCGGATTGGTGGCGCGGCGTGAACTGGACGCCCGAGTACATCCGCGACAAGGGCTACGAGATGGCCCGCAATTTTCTGGCACTCAATCGCGGCAAGCGCGGCGTGAGCCTGGATCTCACCACCGACACCGGGCGGGAGCTGGCGCTGGCGCTGATCGCAGGCGCCGACATGATCGTCGAGAACCAGGCTTCGGGCGTGCTCGCCAAGCTGGGCCTGGGCTACGAGCAGGTTACCCGGGTCAATCCTGAGATCGTGATGGTGTCGATGTCCGCGTTCGGTTCGGGCAATGACTGGTCGGACACCCGCGCCTACGGCTCGACCCTGGAGCAAGGGGCCGGCCTGCCGCAGTTCATGGGCTTTCCCGACGATCCGCCGACCATGGCCCACCTGGCCTATGGCGATCCGGTGGGCGGGCTGTTCGGCTGCGCTGCGGGCCTGACCGCGATGGTCGAGCGACGCCGCAGCGGTCGTGGCCAGTACGCCAATGTCAGCATGATCGAGGCCATGCTGCAGTTCGCCACGCCGGCGCTGCTGGCTCATCAACTCGATCCGCGCGGCGTGCGGCGTACCGGCAACCGCCACATCGCCTGTGCGCCGCACGGTTTCTTTGCGGCCGCGGGCGACGACCAATGGATTGCAGTCGCCGTCGACAGCGGTGCGGCGTTTGCACAGCTCGCACGCCTCATCGGTCGTGAAGACTGGGCCCGTGACCCCAGCCTGACCGGGCCGGATTCGCTCAGCCATCGCCAGGCGAGGCAAGACGAGTTCGAGGAGGCGCTACAGGACTGGGCCCGCACCCAGGAGCCTCGCCAGGCCGCCGCAGACCTGCAGGCAGCCGGTGTGGCCGCCGCACCGCTGCTGCATGCCGAGGAGCTCTTCGACATCCCGCATTTCACCGCGGCCGACTTCTACATCGAGCTGGTGCGCGAACTGACCGGCCCGCAACGTCAGGTCGGCATTGCCATCACGCGCGACGGCGCGCGACTGGGCAATCGACGCCCGGCGCCGCTGCTGGGCGAACACAGCTGGGAACAGTTGAGCACCCGGCTGGGCATCGACCGCGCCCAGTTCGAGGCACTGCTGGCGGCCGGCGTGGTGAGCTTCGCGCCCGCCCCATCGCGCAACCTGGTCGCCGCAGCCCCCACGTCCTGAATACCGGAGCGCGGCCGCGCAGCCGCGACCGGGGCGCAGGATATGATCGACCCCACCGCATGCGCGCAGGCGCACCCCACGCCTGACGCGCCCCGCTTTCTGCATATCGACTCGACACGGAGAACACGGCAATGGCCGCTTTGCTGGAAGGAATCAAGGTCCTCGACTTCGGCCGCTACATCGCGGGCCCGTACTGCGCGGCTTTGCTGGCTGAATATGGCGCAGACGTGGTGCGCATCGAAAAGCGCGACGGCAGCGAGGACCGGTTTCCAGCCCAGGTCGGCGGTGGTGTCGGCGCCCTCTTTCTGCAGATGAACCGCAACAAGCGCTCGGTCACGCTGGACCCGGCCTCGCCCGAGGGACGCAAGATCGTCGAGCGGATGGTCAAGACCGCCGATGTGGTGATCGCCAATCTGCCCGAAGCCACGCTGATCTCGATGGGCCTGGACTATCCGACCCTGTGCGGCTACAAGCCGGACATCATCTTTGTCACCAACACCGCCTTCGGCACCGTCGGCCCGATGGCCAAGAACGTGGGCTTCGATGGCATCGGCCAGGCCATGTCGGGCGCAGCCTACATGACCGGCGAGCCCGACCAGCCCTATCGCTTCGCTGCACCCTGGGTCGATTTCAGCACCGCCCTGCACTGCGCCTTCGGCACCCTGGCCGCCCTGATGGAACGGGCCAAGACCGGCAAAGGGCAGAAGATCGAAGGGGCGCTCCTGGCCACCGCGGTCACGGTCAACAATGCTTCGCTCATCGAGCAGGCGGTCACCCAGGTCAATCGCGTGCCGACCGGCAACCGTGGCCAGACCGCAGCACCCTCGGACATCTTCAAGGCACGCGACGGCTTCGTGCTGGTCGCGGTCACCGGCAACCCGCTCTACAAGCGCTGGGCCAAGCTGATGGGCGAGCCTGAATGGCTCAGCGACCCGCGCTTTGCCACCGACGACGACCGTGGCCGGCATGCGGACATCATCAGCGAGCGCATGAGCCGCTGGTGTGCCGAACGTGATTCGGACGACATCGTGAAGATCCTGGGCGACGCGATGATTCCCTGTGCGCCGGTGCTCAAGCCCCAGCAGACGCTGGACCATCCTCAGGTCCAGGCACTGGGCGTGCTCCAGGACACCGACTATCCGGGCTTGCCCAAGCCGGCTCCGGTGGCCGCCGTCCCGCTCTGGATGACCCAGACCAAGCCGGTCACCCGGACCCGTCCGCCGAAGCTGGGCGAGCACACCGACGCCTACCTGGCCGAACTGGGCTACAGCGCGCAGGAGATTGCCGGCCTGCGCGATCGCAAGGTCGTCTGAGGTGGCGCTGGTCTTTCTGGTGCGTCACGCCCAGGCCTCGTTCGGCACCCATGACTACGACCGGCTGTCCGAGCTGGGCCGGCAGCAGTCGCGCTGGCTGGGCGAGTACTTCAGCGAGCGGGGCGTGCAGTTTGCGCGCGTGATGGCGGGCAGCCTCAAGCGCCAGCAGGACACCGCGCGCGAGCTGCTGCAGGCGATGGGCGCAGGCGCCACCCAGGTGCTGACCCATGCGGGCCTGAACGAATACTCGGGCGAGACGCTGTATGCCTCGCACACCGGCGGCGCCGATCCGATCGCGCATCAGAAGTCCGACTACCGCGGCTACTGGCAGACTTTCCGCTCGGCGATGGTCGCCTGGTCGGAGGATCGCCTGGCCCCCATGCCGGAGACCTGGGCCCAGTTTGCTGCGCGCATGCATGCAGCACTCGGCGAGGCCACGGCGGGCCTGGGCCGTGACGAGGTCGCGCTGGTGGTGAGCTCGGGCGGCGCGATCGGCCGACTGCTGGGCGACATCACCGGCGCCAGCGCGCAATCGGCCATCGAGTTCAACCTGCAGTTTCGCAATACCGGGTTTTGCGAGCTGATTGCCAGCTCGGGCGGGCTCAAGCTCACCAGCTTCAACACCATTCCGCACCTGGAGCGGGCCGACCGCCGCGGTGCGATCACCTTTGCCTGACCGGACACACTTGATCCGGCAGGGCGGTCACCAGGAGGAGAGACGATGCTGCGAGATCTGACAGGCCAGGTGGCCTGGGTTACCGGTGCCGGCACCGGCATTGGCGAGGGTTCGGCCCTGGCGCTGGCGGGCGCCGGCATGAAGGTGGTGCTGTCCGGACGACGCGAAGCCGAGCTGGCTCGGGTGGCCCGGCAGATCACCGACGCCGGCGGGCAGGCCCGTATTGCGCCCCTGGACGTCACCGACGCTCGGGCTGTCACCGCAGTGGTGGCCGGCATCGAGGCCCAGGAAGGTCGCCTGGATGTGGTGGTCAACAGCGCAGGCCTCAACATCAAGCGGCGCAACTGGAAGCATCTGTCGCTCGAGGACTGGGACACCGTGATCCGGGTCGATCTGGACGGCGCCTTCTACTGCTGCCATGCCGCGCTGCCCCTCATGCGTCGCCAGCGCAGCGGCCTGCTGATCAACATCTCCTCGATCGCCGGCAAGCGGGTGGGTGCCCTGACCGGTCCGGCCTACAGCGCCGCCAAGTTCGGCCTGAACGCGATGACCGACAGCCTCAACCACGAGGAGTGCGTGAACAACATTCGCGCCACCGCAGTCTGCCCGGGCGAGGTGGCCACGCCCATCATGGACAAGCGGCCAGTTCCGGTCACCGCCGAGCAGAAGGCGCGCATGGTGCAGCCCGAGGACTGCGGCGAACTGATCCTGTTCCTGGCGCGCATGCCCGAGCATGTCTGCCTGAACGAGGTCATGATCACCCCGACCTGGAACCGCCAGCTGGTGGCGGCGGCAGAGGCGATTCCGGACTGATCCTTGCGGATGGGTCGCCGCGACGCGGCGCCCCCCGGAAGCCGGGTCGACCCCGGTTTCCGAAAGCCGCGCGGCGGCGGTGGACGGGCTCCCCCGTATACTTGTCGCAATGGTGACAAAATTGCGCGGCTTTCCCGCGCGTCTGCCGCGCTTTGCCCAGCGGCTCGTGATCCGGTTCAAGAGAGCTCCGATGACCACCCAGGCGATATTCTGGGCGGCCGCAGCGGGCTTCACGTTCTCGGTCCTGAACATGTTCCTTCGACTGATCTCTCAGTCGATGCACCCGTTCCAGACGCAGTTCCTGCGTTATCTGCTCGGGTTCGTGGTCATGATTCCGCTGATGGCACGCGTGGGATTCGCGCATTACCGACCCAGTGACATCAAGGGCCAGTTCAGTCGCGGCCTGGTGCACTCGATGGGCCTGACTTGCTGGTTCTATGCGCTGCCGCATCTGGCGCTGGCCGACATGACCGCCATCGGCTATACCGGCCCGATCTTCTCGATGCTCGGCGCGGCCTGGCTGCTCGGCGAGAAGATGCGGCTGGATCGCTGGGTCGCGGCCATCATCGGCTTTACCGGCGTGCTGGTCGTGGTCGGCCCGCGGCTGGCCGGCAGCGGTGGCTGGTACAGCCTGATCATGCTGGCCTCCGCACCGCTGTTCTCGATGTCCTTCCTGCTCACCAAGATGCTGACGCGTCACGACAGCCCACAGGTGATCGTGGCCTGGCAGGCGATCGCGGTGTCCATCATCACCCTGCCCATGGCGATCTGGGTGTGGCAAGCCCCCACGCCGATGCAGTGGTTCCTGCTGGTGATCACCGGCATCCTGGGCAGCGCCGGCCACTTCTTCCTCACCCACTCGTTGAAGGCGGCCGATGTCTCCGCGACTCAGTCGGTGAAGTTCCTCGACCTGGTCTGGGCCACCGGCTGGGGATTCCTGGTCTTCGGCGACCATCCGAGCGGCACCACGCTGATCGGCGGCGTGATCATCGTGGCGGCCACCCTGTGGATTGCCCGCCGCGAATCCAGAATGGCCCGCCAGGCTGCTGCCAGCAAGGCGGCCGGATCGAGCTGACGGGCAACGACAGTCATCGGCGCCGCGTGCCACGCGGCTTGCCGACCCGACGCAGGTCGCTCAGCCCTGCATGAAGCGTTCGATCGCCTCGGCGAGCTTTTCCGGCTGATCGTGATGCACGTTGTGGCCCGCGTCATCGATATGCTCGATGCGCAGGTCGCCATAGGCCGTGGCACGCCGCTCGAACTCGTCCGGCATGGCCGACAAGCGGGCCATCAGACCGGACTGCGCGCCATCGATCCACAAGACCGCGGCCTGGGTCTGCTGCCAGCACTGCAGCAGGTCGTCGATCGGAATGGGCAAGGGGTTGATCCGCTTGTGGGCCGGGTCGGCGCGGCGTTCGACACCGCCTTCAGACGCTGCCTGCCCCCAGTGCTCGACGATGAAGCGGGCGCGCTCGTCGGTCAGGCGCGGGTTTTCCGACTGCATGCGCAGCGCGAATTCCTCGTAGTCGACATATGGCCGCTGACCGGTGTCGTCGTGCAATTGGGCCAGCCACTTGGCCAGGCGCCGCGGCGCCGGGTCCTGGCGGCCCGCGGGCGGACCGAAGCCATCGACATTGACCAGCCTGTCCACCCGGTCGGGGCGCACCCCGGCATACAGGGCGGCGATCTGCGCACCCATACTGTGACCGACCAGCCGGGCCGCACGCTCGGGCGAGTAATGATCGAGCAGTCGATCCAGATCGCCGAGATAGTCGGGGAACCAGTAGGCATCGGCCCCGCTCCAGCCGGTGAGCCCATAGCCGCGCCAATCCGGCGCAACCACGAACCACTCGCGCTGCAAGGCATCAACGGTGAACTGCCAGGACGCCGACACGTCCTGGTAGCCGTGGAGCAGGAACAGCACCGGGGCGCGGCGATCACCCCAGGTGCGGCAGTGGTAAGTCAGGCCGCGAACGTCGAGAAAGTCGGATTGGCTTGGTTTCATGAGGGGTCTCCTTGTGTCTTGGCTCGGTGATCAACCCGGCGCGACCAACCGCCAGCCCAGCCAGGCGGCCCCCAGCGATCCGAGCAGATGCAGCACGCTGTGAGTCAGGGCGGTGCCGAAGGCGCCCCGATGCAGCAGGGTCAGCGACTCGGTCGAGAAGGTCGAGAAGGTGGTCAGGGCGCCCAGGAACCCGGTCACCAGCAGGGGACGCCAGGCCGACTCCCACTCGGGCCTGCGGCTGAAGCTGGCGAGGATCAGGCCAATCAGCAATCCCCCCACCAGATTGGCCGCCACCGTCCCCCAGGGGATGAGTTGTCCCGGACGATTCAGCATCACGCTCAGCGCATGGCGCGACCAGGCCCCCAGCACCGCCCCCACACCGATCGCGCCCAGTACCGAGGCGCTCAGCGGTCCGGTCTCACTTCCACCGATCGGCCCGCTCATGACGCGCTCCCGTGTTCGCTGCCCGGGGCCTGGCCCCAGCGCGCGGCCGCCGCATCGTCGGCTTCCCGGGCGTCGACCCAGCGAGCCCCCTCGGGCGTCGTTTCCTTTTTCCAGAAGGGCGCCTGGGTCTTCAACCAATCGATCACGAATTCGCAGGCGGCAATCGCCTCACCCCGATGCATGGAGGTCACCGCCACCAGCACGATCTGGTCGAGGGGCTTCAACTCGCCCACGCGATGAATCACCCGGATATCGTCCAGCGTCCAGCGGCGCCGAGCGTCGTCGACGATCTGCTGCAGCGCGCGCTCGGTCATCCCCGGGTAATGCTCCAGCGCCAGGGTGGACACACCCGTGCCCTGATTCACATCGCGCACCGTGCCCACGAACAGCGAAATCGCACCGACGTTCGGGCGGCCCGCACGCATCGCTGCCACTTCGACCGAAAGGTCGAAATCCTCCTGCTGAACGCGAACGGTCATGCGGCATTCTCCTGAAGCAAAGGGACACGCTCCTGCGGCGGCAGCGGTGCGTGCGGTTCAACCGCCGGTCACCGGCGGAAAGAAGGCCACCTCCGCGCCCTCTCGCAAGGCGGTGTCGGCGTGCGCCATCGCTTGGTCGACCGCCATGCGAATCGCCTTGTCCTCGGCCAGCGCGTCGCGCCAGACCACGTCACGCTCTCGCAGATAGGCTCGCAAGGCGCCTGCCGTGCTTACCTCAGGCGGCACGGTCAGGTCTTCTCGAGCGCAGCCCACCGCTTCGCGCAGGCTGGCGAAGTACAGCACGGTGAGCTTCACATCAGGTCCCCGAAGGACAGGAAGCGCACGATGTCACCGCGCGCAATCGCCTGCTGCGGCGGGTTATCGATCAGGCCGTCGGCCCACACGGTCGAGGTGAGCACCCCGGAGCCCTGGTTCGCAAAGAGGTCCAGCCCGCCTGCGGCATTGAAGCGCGCGCGCAGGAACTCGCGCCGCTTGTCCGGGCGCGGCCAGTCGAAATCAGCGCGGACCGACAGGCGTCGCGGCGCCTCGATGCGTGCACCCTGCAGTCGCTGGATGAAGGGCCGCACGAAAAGCAGGAAGGTGACGAAGCTGGACACCGGATTGCCAGGCAGCCCGATGAAGTGCGCGTGCCCGCCCGCAGCGCGGCGCACCTCGCCCCAGGCCAGCGGCTTGCCGGGCTTGATCGCGATTTGCCACATCTTGAGCGTGCCCTCGGCCTCCAGTGCCGGCTTCACATGGTCTTCCTCGCCGACCGACATGCCGCCGCTGGTGACGATGAGGTCACAGCTGCGGGCGGCCTCGCGCAGGGCAGCACGGGTGGCGTCAAGCGAATCGGGGACGATGCCCAGATCGGTCACCTCGCAGCCCATGCGCCGCAGCAACGCAGTCAGCACGAAGCGATTCGAGTTGTAGATCGCGCCGGGCGCCAGCGGCTCGCCAGGCATCGCGAGCTCATCGCCGGTAAAAAAGCACGCGACCCGCAGACGCGGTCGCACCGGCAGACGGGCCAGTCCGACCGACGCGGCCAGGCCCAGTGCTGGCGGGGTCAGTCGCGTGCCCTCGGTCAGCACGATGGCCCCCCGCCGGATGTCCTCGCCCGCGCGGCGAATCCATTCGCCCGCTTCGGGCTGCACAGCGAAACTCACCTGGTCCGCGTCGACGCTCGCCTGCTCCTGCATCACGATGGCATCGGCCCCCGCGGGCACGCCGGCTCCGGTGAAGATGCGCGCGACCGATCCCGGTACAAGCGGGGCCGGCACATCGCCGGCAGCAATCCGCTGCGACACCGGCAAGGCGGTGCCGGCGAGCAGATCGGCCCGGCGGACCGCCCAGCCATCCATCTGCGAATTGTCCATGGGCGGCACGTCGAGCGCGGAGACCTGGTCGCGCGCGAGGATGCGATCAAGGGCATCGATGGTCGGCACCAGGGTCTCGCCGCCCACCGGCACCGCACGCGCCAGGAGCTGTTCGAGGGCCGAATCGAAATCAAGCAGGGCAGGACGGTTCATGGCAATCAGAGGGAATCAGGGCCGCTCGGACAACGTCCGGCTGGCCGACAGGCCAAGCTCGGCCACCACAAATGATGCCACCGCATCGGCGTCGTTGAGGTCGAGCACCCTGAGCGCGGTGGGGATGGGTGCGTCGCTCGCCACCGCAAGGATGTGAGGATCGGCAGGATGAATCAGCGGCAATCCCAGCGCGGGTCGGTGCACCTCGAGCTTGGGGATCGGAGCCTGCTTGAAGCCTTCGACCAGCACCAGATCGCAGGGCGACATCAGCTTCAGTTGGCGGGCCAGATCGGGCTCGGCTTCGTTTCGCAGCTCGTGCATCAGCACCCAGCGCTGAGCGGAGGCGATCAGAACCTCCGAGGCGCCGGCCTCCCGATGGCGCCAGGAGTCCTTGCCCGGACGATCAATGTCGAAGCCGTGGTGGGCATGCTTGATGAGCGACACCCGCAGACCGTGCGCGACCAGTCGCGGGATCAGCTGTTCGATCAGCGTCGTCTTGCCGGCACCGGAATAACCGGCAAAACCGAAGACCTTCACACCCGGCCTCTGGATCGCACTGGCCGGCCCGCCCCCGACCTCAGGCCACAGCCGGTGCGCGGGCGGCGATGTAGTGCTTGAGCATCGCGACATCGGCGGGCATGCGGGTGTAGCGCTGCGCCAGATGCTCGATGCCCGCATACGCCGGCGGACGCTCGGGATCATGGCCCAGTGCCTCGCGGATGGTCTCCTCGAACTTGGCCGGCAGCGCGGTCTCCAGACACACCATGGGCACGCCGGTCTCGCGCCAGGCGGCCGAGACCGTGAGCCCGTCGGCGGTATGGGGATCGATCACCACCCCGTAGCGCTGCGCGGTCTCGCGGATGCAGGCCACGCGCCGCGCGTGGTTGCTCGCCCCCGATGCAAAACCGAACTCGGCCATGCGCGCGAACTCGGGCGTGGCGGAGAGATCGAAGAAACCGCGCTCGTCGACCTCGCGCCACAGGGCCGCGGTACGCGCCGGATCCTGGCCCATCAG
>JBILSK010000263.1:0-4130 GCA_044372165.1 Burkholderiaceae bacterium
CCGCTTTCATGGGCAATGACTCGGGCTTCGGTGTCGATGTCCGGATAGTCGAATTCCAGGCTCACGAAGCGCTGGCGGGTCGACGGCTTGAGGTCCTTGAGCACGCTCTGGTAACCCGGGTTGTAGGAAATCACCAGCAGGAAATCGCGATGAGCGTCGAGCAGTTCGCCGGTCTTCTCGATCGGCAGGATGCGGCGGTGATCGGTGAGCGAGTGCACGACCACGGTGGTGTCCTTGCGCGCTTCCACCACTTCGTCGAGGTAGCAGATCGACCCGCTGCGCACCGCGCGCGTGAGCGGGCCGTCCATCCATACCGTCTCGTCGCCGGACAGCAGATAGCGCCCGACCAGGTCCGTGGCGGTCAGGTCCTCGTGGCAGGCGACCGTGATCAGGGGCGTCTCGAGGGCCTGCCGCGCTGACTGCGTCTGTCGATACAGGCGCCAGGCCATGTGCTCGACAAAGCGTGTCTTGCCACATCCGGTCGGACCTTTGAGCAGCACAGGCAGTCGTGCGGCATAGGCGGCCTCGAAGATCTCGACTTCGTCGCCCAGTGGCAGGTACCAGGGTTCGCGGTCCAGCCGGTGACCGTCGCTGGGAGGAACGCCCGAGGCGTCTGAATCGATGAGGCGGGATGCCGTGTCGGAAGGTGTGCTCATGGCCCGAACCGTGAAAACGCTGGGGTCATCCTACCTTGAGGCCGAGCCCGCGGTGGCCGACTCAGGCCGCTTTCGGGCGGCCGCGAATCGGATGGCGCCGGTTCGAGCTCTAGAATCGCTGCACCAGCGGGCCTCGATGCGCCCGCGCCAGGCACGATGGGGCCACGCAGACCATGAATCAGACCGACGCTTTCGACCTGCCGACCGGTACCGCTTCGGTCGCTGCCCGCGATGCCTATGTCGACGGGGTGCAGCGATTGCTGGCGGCACAGCCGGGCATCGAGGCGGCGCTCGAGCGCGCCCTCGCGGCAGACCCCGGGTTCGCGCTGGCTCACATGGCCCTGGCGCGCTCGCATCAGGTTCACGCCCGAGGCGATCAGGCGCGTCGCAGTGCCGCGCAGGCTGTCGCGCTGTTGCCCGGTCTGGGCGAGCGCGAGGCCAGTCATGTGCAGGCCCTGGAGCGGGTGGTAATGGGCGACGGCGCGCGGGCGCTCGAGCTCATCCGGGCGCACCTTGTGCGCTGGCCGCGCGACTTCATGGTGATGGCGCCGGCGACCGGCGTGTTCGGTCTTTACGGCTTTTCCGGGCGCAGTGGGCGCGAGGCCGCCCTGCACGCGTTCCTCGAACCCTTCACGGCGGCCTGCGGCGACGATGCCTGGTTCCTCTACACCCTGGGCTTCGCGCAGTGCGAAGTCGGCCTGCTCGAGGTCGCCGACCGCAATGTCGATCGCGCCCTGGCTATGTGGCCGGACAACGCGAATGCGGTCCACATCCGTGTTCATGTCGACTACGAGCTGGGGCAGGACACGGCGCGCCAACCGTGGCTGCGCGAGTGGTTTGCGGGCTATGCCCGGGAAGGCTTCATGCACTGTCACCTCGCCTGGCACATGGCCCTCAACGAACTGGGGCAGGGCCACGAGGACGCGGCCTGGGCGATCTTCGACGACGCGGTGCGCCTCGGGGCGGCCTGGGGGCTGCCGATCAATTTGTTGTCTGACGGCGTGTCGTTTCTGCTGCGCGTCGAACTGGCGGGTGGACGGCGTGAGGCAGCGCGCTGGCGCCAGCTGGCCGACTATGCGAGCCGCCAGTTTGCGACACCCGGGTTGGGGTTCGCCGACATGCACTCGGCGATCGCCCATGCCATGGTCGGTGACCACGCTGCGCTGGCGAGGCTGCGCGAGGCCAGCGCCGGTCCGGCCGCGGATGTGGTGGCCGCGATTGCGCACGGCTACGAGGGATTCGTGCAGGGCAATGATGCCGCGGCACTGGAGCACCTGACGCCACTGATGGCCACCCACGAGCGCCTGGGTGGCAGCCGCGCCCAGCGCGATCTGCTGGAATACACCGTGCTGGTGGCGCAGCAGCGCAGTGGTTGCTCGAGCGCCTGGACCCGGCAGCGCAGCCGCCCCCTGCCACGGGGCATGGTCGGGCGCTGAAGCCGGAGGCTCGGCGGCCGTGCGACCTGTTCAGGAGATCGACAGCATCCGGACGATGCGTTCGAGCACGGCACTCGACTGGTAGCGCTGCAAAAAGACCTGATGGGCATCGCGCGCCAGGGCCTGCCCGGTGCGTCGGTCGGACAGCACGCGAATCACGGCTTGGGCGAAGCGGTCCGGCTCATCGGCCAGCAGGATGGATCGACCGTCTTCCAGTGCCAGACCTTCGGCGCCGATGCGGGTCGACACGGCGGGTACGCCCCAGGCGGCCGCTTCGATCAGCTTGATCCGGGTTCCGCCGCCCGACAGCAGCGGGCAGATCGCGACGGTGGCCGATTCGTAGACCGGTGCCAGCGCCTCGACGAATCCGAGTCCCTCGACGCTCGCAGACAGGCCGTCAGGAATGCTCAGGTGCTCGATGCCACGGCCCACGATTGTGAGCCGCGCATGCGGCACGGCGGCCAGGACCTTCGCCCAGACGCGGTCAATGAACCACTGCATGCCGACCGCGTTGGGCGGATAGTCGAGCAGACCGACGAAGAGCACCCGCGCGTCCGCCTCACTGGGTGTTGCAGGCGCGGCCGGCGAGCGCTCGGGGCAGGTCATCGCGTTCGGGATCTCGACGGTCACGCGACGCCGGTCGTGGACCGCCAGCTTGCGGACATCGTCGCCTGAGCAGACGACGACGGCTTCGCAGCGCGCCAGCGCACGCCGCTCCTCCAGCAGCACAGGCAGGGCGAGCAGGTGCAGCACGGGCTTGGTTCGGTAGTGCGGGGGCGCAGCGACCAGACGGCGCCAGGCCAGGTGTTCGATGTCGTCCAGGTCGAGCCAGACCTTGCTCTCTCGCGGCAGACCGGCCTGCCGGAGGGCGCGAAAGCTGTTCAGGCGATGGGCCAGGATGCGCTGGGGAGCCCAGTCCCGCAGGGTGTCGCGCAGCCGCTCGAGCGAGGCGGCATCGAAGTCGTTCATCGGTGGGCGAGGCCAGAACAATCCGCCTATCCGTGCCGGCAGGCGGCTGCTGAAGGGGCGTCGGCCCTGCGCATGCAGCACCCGGATGCGGCCGAGGTCGGGGAGCTGCTGTCGCACCCAGGCTTCGACGCTGGCAACGCAGCCTGGCTCATTCGCCCGGGCGTCCTGGGCGAGAAAGAGGACATCAAGACCCGGCCAGACCCGAGCAGCGGCCTGCAGCATTCGCAGCATGCGCTGGCCGCCGCCAAACCGGGTGCTGGTCTCATCCCAGGGAATCATGCCGGTGACGAAGAGTCCCCGTGCTGCGCGGTCGGCATCGGTTTCCTGGCCAGGACAGGCCAGTGAGGGCAGCGGACCATCGGAGGTCCGAACGACGTCTGGCGACGGTGGAGCAGCAGGAAACAGGCGTTTCACGGTCAGAGCAATCCGGGGCTGAGGGTGGGCATCGCATCCCGCGCGGCCACTCAGTTTCGACCACCCACCTCTGTCCGGACAAGGCGGCGTCGATCGGCGGTCGTCCTGAAGGGCTGTGTTAGCGTCGGGGATCGTCTCCGTCGCCCCGCTGCGGCTCTTCTCGAACCATGACCGACTACTACGAGTTCCTGCGTCAGACCTATGTTGCCCGCACGCCGCACATGTGCGAGATCGGGCTGACCGTGACCGCGATCGAGCCCGCACGGGGCTCGATGAGCCTGCCCGCCGACCCGCGCTGGCTGGGCGATCGCGACCGCGGCGTGCTGCATCCGGGACCTCTGATCGTGCTCGCCGATTCAGCCTGTGGCCTGGCCGTGGGCGCCGCCCTTGATCGCGACATGACCTACGCGACGCTCGATCTGCGCATGGATTATCTGCGCCCGGCGTCACCCGACACGCCGGTGCAGTGCGATGCGCACTGCTATCGACTCACCCGCAGCGTGGCCTTCATTCGCGCCGACGTCTGGCAGACCGATCCGGCGCAACCCATTGCCACCGCGCAATCGGCCTTCATGCTGGGCACGCCCTCGGGTGCTCGACCGGTTGCGGCGCAGCCCAGTGACGCACTTCGCCCCGATGCGTTCACCCAGGCCGC
>JBILSK010000264.1:0-4125 GCA_044372165.1 Burkholderiaceae bacterium
CGGGCACCGTCAAGCTGCATGACCGCCTGGACCGTGGCCGCGAGCGCTCACAGCCCGAGCACCGCTTCGGCAAGATCAGCGGCATGATCGAGACCGCCGAAAACCTCGCCAGGCAATACAACATCAGCCGCGAGGAATCCGATGCCTTCGCTGTACGCAGTCACCAGCGTGCGGCTGCAGCCTGGGCCGAGGGCCGCTTCGACGATGAAGTGGTCAAGGTGCCGGTGCCCCAGCGCAAGGGCGAGCCGCTGCTGGTTTCACGCGACGAGGGCATCCGCCCCGAGACCACGATGGCCTCGCTCGCTGGCCTCAAGGCGGTGATGAAGGACGGCGTCGTGACCGCCGGCAATGCCAGCCAGCAAAATGACGCGGCCGCGGCCTGTCTGGTGGTCGCCGAAGACAAGCTCGCCGAACTGGGCCTGGAGCCGATCGGCTGGCTGGTCGGCTGGGCAGCCGCCGGCTGCGAGCCCTCGTGCATGGGCATCGGCCCGGTGCCGGCAGTCGAGAAGCTGCTCAAGCGCACCGGCATGCGCTTTGACCAGATGGACCTGATCGAACTGAACGAGGCCTTCGCCTGCCAGGCGCTGGCCGTGCTCAAGGGCTGGGGTCAGTCGCTGCCCGAACTCGACAGCCGCCTGAACGTCAATGGGTCGGGCATCTCGCTGGGTCATCCGGTAGGCGCCACCGGCGTGCGCATCATGACCACGCTGCTCAACGAGATGAAGCGTCGTAACAGTCGTTACGGTCTGGAGACCATGTGCATCGGCGGCGGCCAGGGCATTGCAGCCGTCTTCGAGCGGGCCTGAGGCCCCGCGCCCGGCGGAGCTTGCGGCGATGCACGTCGTCGTTCTGGGCGCCGGGCTGCTGGGCGTGAGCTCGGCGTGGTTCCTGCGCCAGCAGGGCCACGAAGTCACGGTCATTGACCGGCATGCCGTGCCGGCTGCCGAGACCAGCTTTGCCAATGGTGGCCAGATCTCGGTCAGTCACGCCGAGCCCTGGGCGGGGCCTGGCACGCCGCGCAAGGTCCTGAAATGGCTGGGCCAGGCCGAGGCCCCCCTGCTGTTTCGCCTGCGGGCAGACCCGCACCAGTGGCGCTGGGGGCTGGCCTTCCTGCGCGAATGCACCGCCTCGCGGGCCCGCGCCAACATCGGCCAGCTGGTGCGGCTGGGTCTGTACAGCCGGGCGGTACTCGGGCGCCTGCGCGCCGAACTCGACCTGCACTACGACCAGCAGCTGCGCGGCATCCTGCACTTCTACACCGACCCACGCGAATTCGAGCACGCCTGCAGCGCCGCAGCCCAGATGCGTGAATTCGGCTGCGACCGCCGCGTCATCGATGCCAACGAGGCCGTGCGCATCGAACCCGCGCTGGCGCAGGTCCGCCCGCAGCTGGCTGGCGCCACCTACACGGTCGATGACGAATCGGGGGATGCCCGCCAGTTCGTGCTGGCGCTCGCGCGTCACTGCGAAGCGGCCGGTGTCCGATTCAAGATGGGCAGCGAGATCACCGCCTTGCGCCCCGGTGCCGGCGGCCTGAGCCATGTCGAATTCACCGACACCGAGGGTGGCTACACCGCCCTGAAGGGCGACGCGTTCGTGATCGCCTTGGGCAGCTTTTCGCCGATGCTGCTGCGACCACTGGGGATCCACCTGCCGGTCTATCCGGCCAAGGGCTACTCGATCACGGCCCCGGTGCGCGATCCGGCCTTGGCCTGGCAAGTTTCGCTCACCGACGACGAATTCAAGCTGGTCTACTCGCGCCTGGGTGACCGCCTGCGCGTGGCGGGAACCGCCGAGCTCAATGGCTACGAGCGCCAGCTCGATCCAACCCGATGCGAAGCCATCCTGCGTCGGGTCGACGCCCTCTTTCCGGGCGCCGCCGACCTGTCTCAGGCGCGCTTCTGGAGCGGCCTGCGACCCACCACGCCGGGCAACGTGCCCCTGATCGGACGCTCGCGCCTGCCCAACCTCTTTCTCAACACGGGGCACGGCACCCTCGGGTGGACGCACGCCTGCGGCTCGGGCTTGAGTCTGGCTCGCATCGTGAGCGGTCTTGAGCCGGAAGTGGACTTCGCCTTCCGCTAAGCCCGCGTTGACTTGGGACCTCGCCATGCCATGGGTTAGGCTAGCGAGCCCTGTGCCAACACGAGGAATCCTGCCGATGAACCGCCCGCCCCGCGCCGTCCCCGACGACGCTTTCACCCTGCCGTCCCTGCCTGTGCGTAACCGCCGAGCCCTGCTCGGACTGGCCGCGGCTGCGCCGCTCGCCGCATTCGCAGGCCAAGCGCTCGCCCAGACCAGCACACCGGCTGCCTTCACGCCGCAAGTCGGACAGTCGGGCAAGGACGTGATCTGGGTTCCGACGCCAGACACCCTGGTCGACCGCATGCTACGCATGGCTCAGGTCACGCCCAATGACTTCGTGGTCGACCTCGGTTCCGGTGACGGCAAGATCGTGATCGCCGCCGCGCGCGACTTCAAGGCGCGTGCACTGGGTGTCGAGTTCAATCCCGACATGGTCGCGCTGTCGCGGCGCAATGCAGACACCCAGAAGGTCGCCGGCCTGGCCAGCTTCGAGCAGGGCGACATCTTCACCTTCGACTACTCGCAGGCCACCGTGGTGACCATGTACCTGCTGCCCGGGCTCAATCTCAAGCTGCGCCCGACCCTGCTGAAGATGCGGCCAGGCACCCGACTGGTGACCCATCAATTCACCATGGGCAGCTGGGAACCCGACGACTCCACGACGGTCGAAGGGCGTCCGGGCTATCTGTGGATCGTGCCCGGCAACGTCGGCGGCAGCTGGACCCTCAGCACCACCGAAGCCCGTGGCACTGGCGACACGCGGATCCACTTCAGTCAGGCGTTCCAGGCCATCACCGGCACCACCAAGCTCGGCGTGATGGACGGCCGCATGCGTGCAGCCCGCCTGGCCGGTGATCGGGTGGCCTTCGAAATGATGGATGAGCGCGGCGTCCTGCGCTCCTACCTCGGGCGCGTCGCCGGCGACCGCATCGAAGGCACGACCCAGGCTGCCGATGGCACCCCGGGCAGCTTCACGGCATCGCGCATCGGCCCGCCGGTGCCGGTCGACGCGGGCCGTGACTGATCAGGCCTTCTTGTCGCGCGGCACCCGACCCATGAGGTAGAACTCGGGGTTGGGCATCATGCCAACGGTGTTGGCAAGACGGTTCGACAAGGCGAAGAAGGACGCGATGGCGGCGATGTCCCAGGCGTCCTCGTCGTCGAAGCCATGGGCATGGAGTTCGCGGAAATCATGGTCTTCCATGGCGCGCGACTCCAGCGCGACCTTCATCGCGAACTCGATCATCGCGCGCTGACGCGGGGTCAGGGCCGCCTTGCGCCAGTTGATGGCCAGTTGATCGGCAATCAGCGGATTCTTCTCGTAGATGCGCAGGATCGCGCCGTGGGCCACCACGCAATACAGGCAATTGTTCGCCCCGCTGGTGGCGACCACGACCATCTCGCGCTCGGCCTTGCTGAGGTTGCCGCCTTCCTTGAGCATCAGCGCATCGTGATAGGCCACGAAGGCGCGGAACTCGTCAGGTCGACGGGCCAGCTTCAGAAAGACGTTGGGCACGAAGCCGGCCTTCTCCTGCACGCCGACCAGCTTGTCGCGGATGTCGTCAGGCAGCGAAGCCAGTTCGGCCAAGGGGTAGCGGTCTGCACTCATGGAAATCCTCCTGGGGTCGGAAACCCCGGGAGGCTACACCATGGACGGGGACCGATCACCGCCGCGCGACCCGGGCTGGCGCGGCCTGCTGGCATGTCGCCTGCCCTGCTGCCACACTCAGCCTCCCGTCCAGCTGCGCGGCGGGTTGGGCGGGGGGCCGGGGGGCGCGGCAGGCGCGGCCCGCCTGGGGCTGGCAGGCCGTCCCGGGTCGGCACCTGGGGTCACGACAGACCCGGAGACAGAGGATCCGGCCGTGGGCTGCCCCCGGCCGACCGAGGCATCGACCGGCACGCGATGGCCTTTCATGTACATGCACTGCAGGTAGACCTGGTCGTAGCTGTACTGGTCGCCCGGGGTGGCCGGCATACCCGGGGGGGCACCGCCTGTCGAGGCCGCACCTCGGCAGGCACCATCATCGAAACGGAATTGTT
>JBILSK010000265.1:0-4120 GCA_044372165.1 Burkholderiaceae bacterium
CACGGCCAAGACGACCCCCTCCTTTCGGACAGCCTTGGCGCATCGAGTCGCATGGGATATTGTTCCATGATGCCGAGTCCTCCGCACGACCGGAGCACCGAAGGACGCCCAGTCGTCCCGGTGCCCCCCGCCTTCAATTGGCGTTCCTTCGCCATCTGGGCCTATGACGTCGCGATGGCTGCGCTCGCCTGGGTGATCGTGCTCACCCTGCGGCACATGCTGTCCGGTCCGTCGCAGCCCTATCTGGGCCTGGTGCTGCCCATGCTGGCCTGGATGCTGCCGGTTCAGGCCTGCATCTTCTGGGCGGCCGGGCTGTACCGAGGCCTGTGGCGTTATGCCAGCCTGCCCGACATGCGTCGGATCGCCCTGGCGGCCACCGCCGCCACGCTGGTCGTGCCGCTGGTGCATGTGATGGCCCGGCTGGACGTGCCACTGCCTCGTTCGGCGCTGCTTGCCTTGCCCTTCGTGATGGTCTTTCTGATGGCCGGCAGCCGCTTCGCCTACCGGACCTTGCGCGAACACCAGCGCTCGCGCGACACCGCAGGTGAGGGCCAGCCGGTGATCATCCTCGGCGCGGGCGACACGGGTGCGCAATTGATCCGGGAGCTGAGCCGCAATGCGCGATGGAATCCGGTGGCCCTGCTCGATGACGATCCGAGCAAGCGCGGTCGGGTGGTCAATGGGGTGACCGTGAGAGGACGCACGGACGAATACGCCCGGATCGCCCGTGAACTCGATGTCTCCACGGCCATCATCGCGATGCCGACCGCCAGCGCTTCGGTGCGTCGGGCCATCATGCAGCAATGCGTGAGTGCCGGTGCGCAAGTACTGACCATCCCGGCCGTCGAGGAAATTCTGGCGGGGCGGCTCGGGGTTGACTGGCTGCGGCGCATCGAACTCGAAGACCTGCTGGGCCGCGAGCCGATCGTGCTGGACACCGATCGCCTGCGCCAGCAGCTCAGCCGTCGCACCGTCCTGGTCACAGGCGCAGGCGGCTCGATCGGCTCGGAGCTGTGCCGCCAGATTGCGCGCTTCAAGCCCGACCTGCTGGTCCTGTTCGATGTGAGCGAATTCGCCCTGTACACCCTGCGCGAGGAGTTCGTCGAGTCCTTCCCCGAGGTGGCCATTGCCAGCCGGGTGGGCGACGTGAAGAACGCCCGCAGGGTGGATGCCGTCATCGAGGCCTTCAAGCCCGATGTGGTCTTTCATGCGGCCGCCTACAAGCACGTCCCGATGATGGAAGACGGCAATGCCTGGGAGGCGGTGCAGAACAACACCCTGGGCACCTGGGTGGTGGCCGACGCGGCCGTGCGCCATGGGGTGGAAGAGTTCGTGCTGATCTCCACTGACAAGGCGGTCAATCCGACCAACGTGATGGGCGCCACCAAGCGCATGGCCGAGCTGGTCTGCCAGGCCCTGCACGCGCGCGGCGTGACCCGCTTCGAGACCGTGCGGTTCGGCAACGTGCTGGGCAGCAACGGCAGCGTGATCCCGAAATTCGCCGAACAGATCGCCCGTGGCGGCCCGATCACCGTCACGCACCCGGATATCATTCGCTACTTCATGTCCATTCCCGAAGCGGCGCAGCTGGTGCTGCAGGCCTCGGCGATGGGCAAGGGCGGCGAGATCTTCGTGCTGGACATGGGCGACCCGGTTCGAATCGTCGATCTGGCCCGCGACATGATCCGCCTGGCGGGCCACACCGAGAACGACATTCGAATCGAATTCACCGGCCTGCGGCCCGGTGAAAAACTCTACGAAGAACTGCTCGCAGATGGCGAGAACACGCTTCCCACACAGCATGAGAAGGTCAAGGTGGCCCGCGCGACCGGCGCGCTTCCGGAGGGGCTGGACGACCTGCTCGGCTGGCTGTCGCAGCCCCGCACGGTTCCCGATGACGAGGTCCGTCGCGACCTGCGACGCTGGGTGCCCGAGTACACCAATCCTGCCGGTCCGGAACTGCGCCGCGTCGTGGGCTGAGCGCCTGCCGGGGATGTGCCCCCCGGCACGAAGCGAGGCCGGGTGACCGAAGGCTTCGTTGACGCGGCGGCGTTTGCCGTCTGCTGGCTGGCCGCCTGGGGCGGCACCGCGGGCATGAGGCGTATCGCCTTGCGCCGGCAGATGCTGGACATTCCGAACGCACGAAGCTCGCATGTGCTGCCGACACCTCGCGGCGGGGGCGTGGCGATCGTCATCGTGAGCCTGATCGGCTTCACCCTGTGGGCGCTGATGGCCGGGACCTCCGACGCGCATCGACTGTGGTGGGCAGTGGTTCCGCCCGCTGCGGCCGTCGCCGGGGTCGGGTTTCGTGACGACCTGCGTCCGGTGCCGGTGATTCCCCGGCTGCTCACGCATCTGGGTGCAGCTGGCTGGCTGGTGGTCGGCCTCGGCGGCCTGCCTGCCCTGCCTGTCGGTCCTGCCCTGTTCGATCTGGGAGGGACCGGGCACCTGCTGGCCGTGGTGGCGGTGGCCTGGATCCTGAACCTCTACAACTTCATGGATGGCATCGACGGCATTGCTGGCAGCCAGGCCGTATTCGTTGCGCTGGGATCGGCCGCCCTGGGCAGTCATGCCTTCCCCGCCTTCATGCCACTGCTGATGCTGGCCGGTGCGAGTGCAGGCTTCCTGATGCTCAATCGCCCGCCGGCGCGCATCTTCATGGGTGACGCCGGCAGCGGCTTTCTGGGCTTCACCCTGGCGGCGTTGCTGCTGGCGCGGCACCGCGACGCGCCCGGATCGGTCTGGGTCGGATTGATCCTGCTCGGCGTGTTTCTGGTCGATGCCACGGTGACGCTGGCCCGCCGGCTGGCCCGCGGCGAATCACCCAAGCAGGCCCATCGCAGTCATGCCTATCAGCGACTGGCGCGGCGATGGGGCGGGCATCGTCCGGTCACGCTAGGCGTGGTCGCGATCAACGTGATCTGGCTGTGGCCGATGGCGTGGCTTGCCTGGCATCAGCCCGACTGGGCGCTGCCGGTGTGTGGCCTGGCGCTCGCGCCGCTGGTGGCAGGCTGCCTGTGGGCAGGGGCCGGCCTGCCAGACGACGCATGAACGCCTCTTTTCCTTCTTTCGAGACATTGAATGACCATCGCCGTCGGTGATCTGCAAGGCTGCAACGGACGCCTGGGCGCACTGCTCAAGAAGGCCGACCCCTGGGCCGATCGGACCCTGTGGTTTGCGGGCGATCTGGTGAACCGTGGCCCGCACTCCCTGCGCGCGCTGCAACGCGTCCGGGCGCTGGGCGAACGCGCGGTGGCCATTCTCGGCAACCATGACCTGCACCTGCTGGCCACCGCCACGGGTGCGCGCAAGAGCCATCGCCTGGACACGCTGGACGACATTCTGGCCGCTGCGGATCGGCGCGATCTGCTCGACTGGGTCCGCAGCCGGCCGCTGGCCCATCTTGAAAAGGGCCATCTGATGGTCCACGCCGGCGTCTTCCCGCAATGGAGCGCCGAACAGACCCTGGCCCTGGCCGAGGAAGTGCAGACCGTGCTGCGCGGGCCGCACTGGGTCGACTTTCTCAAGGTGATGTACGGCAACGCGCCGGATACCTGGAGCGACAGCCTGAGTGGTGACGATCGCCTGCGAGTGATCGTCAATGCGCTGACCCGGATGCGCTTTCTGCACGCCGACGGCCGCATGGATTTCCACATGAAGGAAGCCGCCACCGAAGCCCCGGACGGACTCACCCCCTGGTTCGATGCGCCGAATCGGCAGACCGAGCCGATCACCGTGGTCTTCGGCCACTGGTCGACGGTGGGCCTGCTGATGCGCCCCAATCTCATCGGCCTGGACACCGGTTGCGTGTGGGGCGGCGCGCTGACCGGCGTGCGCCTGCAGGACCGCGAAGTGTTCCAGGTGAAATGTCCGCGCCACCGAGATCCGCAAGCCGACTGAACTTGGAAATTGGGGTCAGATCACAATTTCGGTGCGACCGCTCGCCTCGGGCGGAAATTGTGATCTGACCCCAATTTTTTCAGCGGCCGCGGGCCGCGCGCAGGGTCTCGGGGATGTCGTCGTCCAGGGTCAGGCCCAGTCGCAGCGACAGGGCACAGCGGGCGCGCCGCACCGCTTCCTGGCGGGTCAGGCCCTCTGGCGAGATGGCGGGCAACGCATG
>JBILSK010000266.1:0-4106 GCA_044372165.1 Burkholderiaceae bacterium
CTTGGCCAGTCTCAACAACTTCGAGCAGACCTTGATCGGTGGTGGGGGGATGTTCCGTCTGACCACCTTCAGCCCCGCTGCGGTTCCGCTGCCGGCCACCTTGCCCCTCCTGGGCCTGGGTCTGGTCGGTGTTGCCGCCCTGAAGCGGCGCAAGGCCTGACCGACGGGTCGCGATCCGGGCGGGATCGCGACCCGTCAATGCGCTGTCTGCCCCAAAAGCAGCCTCAGGCGTCGGCGCTGAACCCGATGGTCTTGACCAGCGGGCCCCAGCGATCGGTGTCGGTCTTCAGGCGTGCCGCAAGTTCCGCCGGTGACGACGAACGCGCCTCCAGCCCCATGGTGGCCAGGCCGTTCACCGTTTCCGGTGCGGCCAGCGCGGCACGCAGCGCGGAGTTCAGACGGGCGATCACCTCACCCGGCGTCTTCGCCGGTACATAGAAGCCGAACCATTCGTCGAACACCGCGTCCTTCAGGCCCTGCTCGGTGAAGGTCGGGGTATCCGGTGCAAACGCGCTGCGCTTGGCACCCGAGGCGCCGATCAGCCGGCACTTGCCTGCGGCCACGTGTTGCGTGAACTCGCCGATCGGGCCGCTCACTGCCGGCACCTGCCCGCCGATCATGTCCAGGATGGCTGGCTGCGTGCCGCGAAACGCGATGTGACGCAGGTCGACGCCGCCCTGCTTGCCGATCAGCGACCCGATGAAGTGAGGCTGCGAGCCGGCTGCGGGCGAGCCGAAATTGGCCTGGCTCGGGTTGGCCTTGCACCAGGCAAGGAAGTCGGGAACCGTCTTCACGCTGGCGGGCACGGCCGGGCCGACCGCGAAGCCGAAGTCGAAGATGCAGCCCATCGACACCGGCGCGAGGTCTGCGACCGGGTCATAGGGCAGCTTGCGGTAGATGTGCGGATAGATGCCCAGCATGGACATGGGCGTCTGCAGCAGCGTGGTGCCATCGGGCGCCGCGGCGCGCACCGCCTGGATGGCGATCTGTCCGCCGGCACCGGTCCTGTTCTCGACGATCGCGCTGCGCGCGTAACCGGGCGCCATGCGCTCGGCAACGCGCCGGCACAGGGTGTCCGAGGTGCCGCCGGGCGGAAAGCCGGAGATGATCTTGAGCGCATCGACCTGTGCCTGTGCGCTGGCGCTGCGACCGATGCTGGCGAGCAGCGCGGCCGCGCTGGTGGACAGGACGAACTGGCGACGGGAATGCATGGGGGTCTCCTCTTGAGGGCAACGGTGGGCCGATCGGCCCGTGGCCGGGAGGATAGCGCCTGTTGCAAGGCTCGGCAGCGGTGCCCCCAGAAGGCACCCCGCCGCTCAGGCCAGATCGACCTCGGTCCAGTGGCCCGGCGCAGGCGCCTCCCGTGGCCACTCGCTGGCTGCCTGAATCGGCCCGGTGTCGCCGCGACTGGCAATGAACTGCACCGCGCGCATGACGCCGGCGTGGGTGATCCACAGGCCCTCTTGTCTCTCGAGGCCGTCGCCCTGTTCGCGTCGGGGCCAGGTCTGTCGACAGGTCTCAAGCGACCGGGCCACACGGTCGATCACCTCCTGTGCGCTTTCCTTGCCGCCGAAACGATGGTTCGCGAAGTCGGCCGACCAGGCATCGAAGGCCGTGCGCGGAATCTGCTCCCAGGGCACGCCTTCGAAGTGACCGAAGTCCATTTCGTCCAGGCCTGCATCCTCGATCGGGGCGGGCAGGTCGGGGCGCCTTCGCAGCACCGCGTCGGCGAGCTGGCGGGCGCGAGACAGTCGGGACACGCGGATCGGCAACTCGCGCGGCAGCAGCGGCGAAATGCGCTGCGCGGCGGCCTCGGTGGCGTCCGCGTCGGCCGCCAGGTCGGTGCGGCCGTAGCAGTGGCCCGGTGCAATCAGCGCCGGGGCGTGGCGCAGCATCCACAGCTTCATGGGTGCAGCGCCTTTGCACCGCACAGCATCCGGCGACTCATCGCAGCGTGCCCCTTGTCATCGTGGCCGCACTCGCCTCAGCTCGCCGACAGACCCACTGCCAGGCCCAGCAGCAGTCCGATCTCGCTCACCTGCTGCACCGCGCCCAGACCGTCGCCGGTATAGCCGTCCAGCCGCCGTGACAGCAGGCGCTTGACCGCGGCCGCACCCAGCGCTGCGCCAACGAGTGCCGCGATCCAGTGCACTCCAGGCCGCAGCCCCTGTGCCAGCGCAATCGCCGGCAGGCACCACAGGGCGGCTGCCAGAAGTGCTGGCGCATCGATGCTGCCGGCGTGCGCACGCGATTTCGAGCGATCGGCATCCCCTACGTGCGGCAGGGCGTGCATCACCCAGAGCGGTGAAAAGCGTGATACCACCGCGCCAAGCAGCACGGCCAACAGGGCCAGGCGAACATCGACCTGAATCAGCAGCGCCAGCACTGCTGCGCGAGCCAGCAGGGCGAGCACCAGTGCCATCGCGCCGTACGCACCCAGTCTTGAGTCCTTCATGATGTCCAGCGCGCGTTCGCGGCTGACCGTCCCGCCCAGGCCATCGGCCAGATCCGCCAGGCCGTCCTCGTGAAAGCCGCCCGTGAGTAGCGCGGACACGGTGATCGCGGCGATCGCGGCTACCCAGGCCGAGGCGGGTGCCGCGGGCAAGACGAGGTGCAGGCCAGCGACCATGGCTGCGCACCCTGCGCCCACCACCCAGCCGACACCGGGCAAGTGCCGCGTGCAGGCCTGCTGCATCGCCGGGCTCCAGCCTGCCCAGGCAGCCAGACTGCCGGTCACCGGAATACGGCTGAAGGACTGCAGCGCGAGCAGGCAATGGCGCAGGAAGCGGGTCATGCGCGAGGGGTGTCCACCGTGGGTGTCGCGTGCTCGTCTTGCTGGCGCGACACGCCGGCCGCCTCGAAGCTCGCCATCTCGCGCAGCAGGGCGCAGGCCGAGACCAGCAGCGGCCAGGCCAGTGCGGCGCCCGAGCCTTCGCCCAGTCGCAGCCCCAGGTCGATCAGCGGGGTGACCCCCAGATGCGCCAGCATCAGCGCGTGGCCGCGCTCGCCGGACTGATGGGCAAAGACGCAGCGCTCCAGCACGGCCGGGCGCAGGCGGGCGGCCACCATGACCGCGGCGCCAGTGATGAAGCCATCGACCAGGATCACGCGTCCCTGGGCTGCGGCTTCCAGCACCGCACCGGTCAGGGTCGCGATCTCGAAGCCGCCCAGTGCGGCGAGTGCCTCCAGCGGCTCGCATGCCTCGGCGTGACGCGCCAGCACGGCGCGCAGCACCTCGATCTTGCGCTGCACGCCCGCGGCATCCAGGCCGGTGCCGGCACCGGTGCAATCGGCCACCTCCAGCCCCGACAAGCGGGCCAGCAGCAAGGTGGCCGCCGAGGTGTTGCCTATCCCCATTTCGCCCAGCAGCAGCGCGTTGCCCGGCAGGCTGCGCACCACCTGTGCGCCGTTGTCCAGCGCCGCGCGACACTGCTCGGGCGTCATGGCCGGACCCGCCAGGGCATCGGCTGTACCCGGGCCCAGACTGCGGATCTGCAGGCCTTCGCGTGGTGTGAAGGGATGGCGCACCCCGCAATCGACCACGGTCAGACCGATGTCGTGCTGGCGTGCCAGCACGCTCACTGCGGCGCCGCCAGCCAGAAAGTTCTCGACCATCTGCCAGGTCACGTCGCTGGGATAGGCCGAGACGCCATGCGCGGTCAGGCCATGGTCGGCGGCACAGACCACCAGCTGCGGCGCCAGCAGCATCGGCTGTTCGGTGCCCAGGATGAGGCCGATGCGCTGGGCCAGGGGCTCCAGACGTCCCAGCGAACCCAGCGGCTTGGTCTTGTTGTCCAGCACCGATTGCAGACGGGCGGCAAGCGCCGCGTTCGCGAGGCTGGGCACCTCGGGCAGGGCGAAGGAGGCGGGGCTTGAGCGGAAAGCGGAGGAGGTCATGGTGGGGTGCCGGTGTGTCGCAGGGTCGACCAGAACGTGGGCAGGTCGATGGGCATGGGGGTGGGAGGCAGTGGCGGATCGGCGCTGGCCAGTTGGTCGAGGACGCCTGCCTGAACATGGCGTTCAATGAAATCCGCCAGGCCGTCGAAGACCGAATCGAGGGTCGGGGCGGTGGCACCGAAGAGAGCGCCCAGCACGGCGGGATCTTC
>JBILSK010000267.1:0-4091 GCA_044372165.1 Burkholderiaceae bacterium
CCTTCGTCGACCGTGTGCATCTGGTCGGTGGCCGCGCCGTCTGCGGTGCGGATCGCCACCGGCAGGATCTCGTCGGTGAAGGCGCCGCTGTTCGTTGCGGCAATCGCGCGCTCATGGCTGGAAAGCGCAAAGCGGTCCAGATCATCGCGGGTCAGACCGTATTTCTTGACCAGCATTTCAGCGCCCATGAACTGGCTGAAATCGGGGCCCGGATAGCGGCTGCGAATCTCGGGGCTCATGTAGTGACCAAAGCCGTTCTTGGCCGGCAGGCTGCTGGGCAGGCCCATCGGCACGCGGGTCATGCTCTCGACACCCGCGGCGATCACCACATCCATGGTGCCCGACATCACGGCCTGGGCGGCGAATTGCACCGCTTGCTGGGACGAGCCGCACTGGCGATCCACCGAGGTGCCCGGCACGCTCTCGGGCAGTTTCGAGGCGAGCACCGCATTGCGGCCCACGTTGGCCGACTGCTCGCCGGCCTGGCCGACGCAACCCATGATCACATCCTCGACCAGTGCGGGATCGATGCCGGTGCGGTCGATGAGACCGTTGAGCACCTGGGCTGCGAGGTCCACCGGGTGCCAGCCCGACAGTTTTCCGCCCTTCTTGCCACCCGCGGTGCGGGTTGCGGCGACGATGTACGCTTCAGCCATCCTGTTTCTCCTGGTGAGTGGGTGCTTTGACCGGGCGGTTTTAGCATGAAACCCGTCGTACTGGCAGACCCGAGCGGGCAGCACCGGATCGCCGCCAGGCCGAGTGCGCGATGGCACAATCGGCCCATGAGCGACGCCCCAGCCTCCCACGCCCCGGACTCCCCTCCGCTGCTCGAGATCGACGGCCCTTGCGCCACGATCCGCCTGCATCGGCCCACGCAGCACAACCGGATCGATCCTGAAGACATCCCGGTGATCCAGGGCCACCTGGACCGGGTACAGGCCTCGCCCTCGATTCGCGTGCTGGTGTTTGCCGGCAGCGGCCCCAAGACCTTCAGTTCCGGCTACACCTTGCAGGCGATCCGCGAGCGGCTCGACGAGCGCACCTTCGAGTCATTGCTCGATCGCATCGAAACGCTGCCACTGCCGACGCTCGCCGCCATCCACGGCGGCGTGTATGGCGGCGCAACCGATCTGGCCCTGTGCTGCGACCTGCGCATCGGCGTGACCACCAGCCGCATGTTCATGCCGGCCGCACAGTTCGGGCTGCACTACTACCCCGGCGGCATGCGCCGTTACGTGGAGCGGCTCGGTGCGACCACGGCGCGGCGATTGTTCCTCACGGCCGCCACCCTCGATGCCACCGAGATGCTTCGCGTGGGCTTTCTGACCGAATGCGTGGCGCCCGACGAGTTCGGCGAGGCGATCAGGCGTGCCGTCGCGCAACTGGCGGCCAATGAGCCGCAGGCCATGGCTGCCATGAAACGCAGCCTCGCGGAACTGTCGGCGCTGGCACCCGACATGGCACCGATCGAACAGCGCTACCTCGACTCCCTGACCTCGCCAGCGCTGGCCGAGCGGCTCGCGCGCAAGCTCGGCGGCGGCTGAATGCAGGCGCGAGGGCTCAGAGCCGCGCCGACATCGCCCACCAGCTCGCGCCGACCGCAGCCAGCGCCACCGCCGACAGCACCTTGCGCAGGCTGATGAACCAGCGCGGCACGGGCGCGCCGCGATAGAACAGCAGATCCACCACCAGGGCGGCCAACAGGCCGGCGAACAACAGCGGCAGCGACATCTGTACCGGGTAGAGCGTGGCAACCCAGCAGTACAGGGCGGGCGTCACGCTCCACACCATCCGCAAGCCTGCTGCACTGCCCACCAGGGTGGGCGAAGCCAGCGTCACGCCCCAGTGCAGTGCGCCCAGAAACGTGAGGATGGCAGCGGTGTAATGCGCCTGCGAGCGCAGCACACCCAGCATTTCGGCTGGCGGCACCAGCCAGACAAACAGCGCATGCGTGAAGAAGGGCAGCAGACCGGCCAGCCCGAGGATCCAGGCAAACCGCTCGGTGGCGGGAATCTCGCGGGTTTCGGGCATCAGCGCACCTTGAATCGGTAGATGGCCTGCGTGGCGCGCAGAGCGGGGAGCCAGGACACCCGACGACCATTGGCCAGGAAACCGCGGCGCGTCACCACCAGGCCCAGCGTGTCGAGCAGGTCTTCGAAATCGCGCAGCGTCGACAGGTGCAGGTTGGGCGTGTCATACCAGCGATAGGGCATTTCGCGCGACATCGGCATGCGCCCGCGCAGAATGGCCAAGGCATGCGACCAGTGACCGAAGTTGGGGAAGGACACGATGCCCTCGGCGCCGATCCGGCTCATCTCACGCAGCACCCGCTCGGTCTGGTGTGTGGCCTGAATGGCCATAGACAGCACCACGACATCGAAGCTGCCCTGCGAGAACATGTCCAGTCCCGCCTCGATGTTGCGCTGGATCACGTCCACACCACGACGCGCGCAGGCCAGGACCTGGGCATCGGCGATCTCGACACCGTAGCCGGTGCAGGCCTTCTCGCGCTGCAGATGATCCATCAATGCGCCGTCGCCACAGCCCAGATCGAGCACGCGCGAGCCGGAGGCGATCCAGGCGGCGACTTCCTTCAGGTCGGGACGCAGGTCGCTCACGATGCACCCACCTTGGCGGCGATCCGCTTGAAATAAGCCGCAAGCAGAGCGTGATAGCGCGGATCGCTCAACAAGAAGGCGTCATGCCCGCCGGGCGCATCGATTTCCGCATAGGTCACGCGCCGACGATTGGCCAGCAGCGCCGCAACGATCTCGTGACTGCGCTCAGGTGAAAAGCGCCAGTCGGTCGAAAAGGACGCCAGCAGGAAGTCGCACTGCGCGGGGGCCAGGCCGGCCGCCAGATCGCCGCCGTGCTCGCGGGCCGGGTCGAAATAGTCCAGGGCCCGAGTGATCAGCAGATAGGTGTTGGCATCGAAATACTTCGAGAATTTCTCGCCCTGATAGCGCAGATAGGACTCGATCTCGAACTCGATGTCGAAGGTGAACTGGTAATCGTTGCGCAGCGCGGCGTCCTGGGCATGGCGGCGCAGCGTGCGGCCGAACTTCTCGGCCATCGAATCGTCCGACAGGTAGGTGATGTGGCCGATCATGCGCGCCACCTGCAGGCCGCGCGCCGGCACCGTGTCGTGATCGTAGAAGCGCCCGCCATGAAAATCCGGGTCGGTGACGATGGCACGCCGGGCCACCTCGTTGAAGGCAATGTTCTGTGCCGACAGCTTGGGGGCGGTCGCGATGGCGATGCAATGCGCCAGGCGCTGCGGATAGAGCGTGCTCCAGGCGAGTGCCTGCATGCCGCCCAGCGACCCGCCCATCACCGCCGCAAAACGCTCGATGCCCAGCACATCGGCCAGACGCGCCTGGGCCCGCACCCAGTCCTCGACCGTGAGGACGGGAAAGTCCGGGCCGAAGGGTCGGCCAGTCTTCGGGTTGATCGACATCGGTCCGGTCGAGCCGAAGCACGAACCCAGATTGTTGACGCCCACCACGAAGAAGACCTCGGTATCGAGCGGCTTGCCGGGTCCGACCATGTTGTCCCACCAGCCGATGTCATGCGGATCGGTGGGCGAGATGCCGGCCACATGGTGCGAGGCATTGAGTGCGTGACAGACCAGCACGGCGTTGTCTTTCGACGCGTTGAGCGTGCCGTAGGTCTCGTAGACCAGTTCGTAGTCGCCAATCGACGCACCGCTGGACAAGGCCAGCGGCGACTCGAAGCGCAGACGTTGCGGGGTGATGACCCCGACTGATGCAGACATGATGGTGATGAGCCGTGACCGACCGGCTTGCGAGGGGCGGCGGTCACGCGGGATTGCGGTGCGCCGTTTAGCCGTATTTGTAATGCGCCCGCAAGCTGGTCTCAAATCGGCGCGAACCGAACCTTAGCCGCCTGACTGAGGGGTGTCAACGAAGCCGGGCATCGCCCGAGGGGCGGCAAAGGGAGCCGCAGCCCGAGGGCCTGCGGCTCAGCTCTCGCGCAGGCGTCGCAGTGCGGCTTCGACGCGCACCGGGTCGTCGCTGGACAGCAGGCGGCGCACCTTGAGCTTCAGGCGGGCCGCATCGCTGCGCAGGATT
>JBILSK010000268.1:0-4086 GCA_044372165.1 Burkholderiaceae bacterium
CGGCAACCTGCCCCGGGCGCGAAACACCCCCTGATCGTGCCGGCCGCGCGAAAAGCGTTCGCGCCGACCCAGGCGGGGCACCGTGCTCCTGGAAACGCCCATTTTCCTCTCCCGCACGGCTCGGGATGAGGCACACTGGCGAGGTGCTCGCATCGTGCGCGCGGAACCGTCCAAACCCATCCAGTTGTCATGGATCCCAACCCGACTGTCGACCTGATCCTCCACGCCGCCGGCGAACTGCTCGATGACGTTGGTCTCGAGGGTCTCAACACCACCGATATCGCCCGCCGTGCCGGGGTCAGCACAGCTACGCTCTACCGACACTTCCCGGACAAGCACCACATCGTCCGGGATCTGGTCGTGAAACTGCGACGTGAGGTCTCGAGCGACTCCCTGGACATCATCAATCGGCTCGGCACCGATCCCGACTGGCGCACCCTGGTGCGAGCCATCGTGGTGGGCAGCTTCGAGAAGCGGATGACCACACCCGGCGGACGCACCTCGCGCCAGGTCTTTCACCTGTCGCCCGGGCTGCGCGAGTGGCACATGGAGTTCGATCACACCATTGCCCGGCAATTGGCCGCGGCGATCCGCAAGCGCAAGCCTCGGATCAGCCCCAGTTCGGCGGACACCATCGCCCTGACGGCGGTGACGGTCGTGGTAGCTCTGCTCGATGTCGCCTGCATCGACCCCAAGCTGGCTCGAAAGCTGGTCGACGAGGCTGTCACCGTCTGCCAGCATTACCTGGCTGCCTATCTCGACTGACTTTTCGATGCTGGTGCATGACCCGCTGCCTTTCGACGTCCCCGCCCCGTCATGCCGCCCAGACCGACCATTGATGCCATCATCGCCGCTGCTGGCGAGCTCATTGACGAGGCCGGCCTCGAAGGTCTGAGCACCCGCGAGATCGCCCGCCGCGCCGGGGTCAGCACCGCGACCTTCTACCAGTGCTTTTCGGACAAGCGCGAGGTGCTGAAAACCTTGCTGGGACAGCTGCGTGCCGAGCTGGCGACGGAAGGCACCTGGCAGCTGAACCGCTTGGCCACCGAGCCGGACTGGCGCACTCCGGTGCGCCAGCTGATTCAGCGCACTCATGCCCTGCGCGTCAGCCGCCCGGGCGGGAATGCCTCTCGGCGCGCCTTTCACGCGTCACTGGAGATACGCGCCTGGCATCTGGAGGGACTGCATCAGCTCACGGCGCAACTGGCCGAGGCCCTGCTTCGACGCCGTCCGACACTGGATCCGGACGAAATCCGAACCACCTCCACGGCCATCATGATGTCCGGCATGGCACTGATCGACCTCGCCTGCATGCATCCGAAGCGAGCCCCCGCGATACTCGAGGAGGCTTACAAGGTGGCCGAACGCCGCCTTGCACCTTTGCTGGATTGACGAACCGTCGCGATATTCAAGGTGTCGCGGTCGACGTGCTTGCCGTGAGGGCCTGCGTGGCCTGAGCAGCCTCCAGCCAGCCAGGCTCAGAGAACTCGGCGCGACGCACCGCTTCCTGCGCCGCCTGCCGCGCGCCGGCGGCATCCCCCAGCGCCAGGCGCAGCCGGGCGAGATTGTTCCAGACGACCACGCTGTCGATGGGCGTCCCGCCCGACTCCAGCACCTGCGTTGCCTCGACCATGCTGCCCGCACGAGCCAGGGCATTGGCCAGCCCCACGGTCGCCGAGACGCTGCCCGGCCATCGCTCAAGCAGCCCGCGCCAGGCCAGCAGCCTCGATTCGAATGGAGCGACCCGCTCGAAGCCGGCCACGGCCCGAACCGCTTCCGCCTCGAGCGCCGCGATCGGCACGTCGCCAGGCGGCAGCACGACGATGGCCCAATGACCACCCCGTGCCCAGGTGTGCTCGAAGGTGGCCAGCGGCAGGATCTCGCGGCGTGTCGTCGCACTGCGCAGGACCACTTCACCCCGCGCGAGGTCGTAGCCGACCAGCACCGCATAGTGCCAACGGGGCGCACTGCGCAGGCCCAGGTTCTGCAGCACCACGACCCCATGACCCGCGGCCACCTCGCGCAACAGCGCATCGATCCAGTGGGGCAGCACGGTCGCCACGGCACCGCGTCGGCGAGCCCCGGTGATCATCTCTGCCTGCAGGCTCCCCTCGCGGGCCGGCAGGAAGACCGTCTCGGCCAGTTCAGCCGGATCGGTGTCCAGTCCCGCATGGGTCAGCGCCGTGGCCAGGGCGGCCGGACCGCACTGAAAGCGCTCCTGAGCGAAGAAGGGTGCGTCGGTCAGTTCGGCACGCACCGGCAGGGATGAGGCGTGCGTGCCGGCGCGCAGTGCAGCCGACTGCGGCGCCTGCAGCGGCGCGCACCCGCTGATGAGCGCGGCACACACGACCCACGCCATCGGGCGCAGCACGGGCCACTTCTGCATCAGCGATTGATCGAGCGCGTGAACGGGAAGACCTTGGTCAGGCCCAGGATGTCGGTCACCAGCAGCACCAGAAAGAGGGTGACGATGACGCCCAGGATGTTGCCGCCCGCCGGCAGCTGATCGATCTGCGCGAGCATCTCGCGCGCCTCGTCGTCGGTGAGGGCATCGACCCGCGCCTGCACCGCGCCGGGCGCCACGCCGCGAGCCTGCAAGGCCGAGGCGAGATCGTCTCGCTCGAGCAGGCTGGCCAGGCGCAGGTGAGCATCGGAGGCGCCCTTTTCGGCGGAGGGTGACGCGAGTGCCTGTTCGGCACCGATCAGCCCGGCGGGCGCGGCCATGGCAAGCGAAGAGGACAACAGACTGGCGGCCACCACGGTGGCCACGCATCGGCGCAGGACGGTCATCGAAGCACTCCTTGTGTCGGATCAGAAGAAAGAGAGGTCGGATGCACCAGTGTCTCAGAGCAGGCGGCCGCAGGCCGCACCGCCCGCGCGCCATTCCGACGAACGCACGCAGCACGGTCCCGAGCGGCCGGTACGACAAACCGGATCGCCGGCAGTGGACACCGCGAGCTTCGGCCCCTAGCATCGAGCGGCTGGACACATGTCCACCCACTCCCGCCCTCCACGCCCATGAATATCCGCCCGCTTCACCCGGTGTTTGCTGCCGAAGTCACCGGCATCGACCTGCGTCAACCCGTGTCCGACGCCCAGCATCGCGAGCTCGCACAGGCGATCGACCATCACGGCGTGCTGGTGTTTCGCGATCAGCCACTGACCGACGCGCAGCAGATGGCCTTCAGTCAGCGATTCGGCGAACTGGAGACCTCGGTGTCCGGCGGCGCCCGGCTGAACCAGCCTCTGCTGTCGGACATCTCCAATCTGGGAGACGACAACGAACTGCGGGCAGACGACGATGATCGACGCATGTACGGTCTGGCCAACATGCTCTGGCATACCGACAGCTCGTTCAAGCAAGTCCCGGCCAAGTACTCGCTGCTGTCAGCCCACGTGCTGCCGGCCGCGGGCGGAAACACCGAATTCGCCGACCTGCGCGATGCCTGGGATCGCCTGCCGGCGGACACGCGCCAGAGAATCGAAGGACGCTTTGCCTGCCACGCGCTCGAGCACTCCCGGGCCAGCATCGGCTTCGAGCTGCCGCGTGACATCGGTGCGCAGGTCAAGCCTGCCTGGCACCCGCTGGTGCAGGCGCACGCCAGCGGCCGAACCACGCTGTATCTGGCCTCGCACGCGTATCGAATCAGTGGCATGCCGGTACCGGATGCGCGCATCCTGCTGATGCAGCTCATCGAGCACGCCACGCCGCGCGAGCGCATCTACAGCCACAGCTGGCGCCCCCATGATCTGGTGATGTGGGACAACCGCTGCACGCTGCATCGTGCCACCCCCATCCCCGCCGGCCTCAAGCGCGACATGCGTCGCTCCACCGTCAGCAGCGGAGTCGCGCCCGACCTGAGTCGCCTCGACGCACTTGAATCTGCCGCCTTCGTGGGGTGAAGCGAGCTCGGCGGACCGGACCTGACTGAACCGATCCGCCGGCGCCACGCCCCCGACGCTCAGGCGTCGACGCGCGCCAGCGCTGCCCGGAGGGCCCCACGGCAATCGGCGACCATGCGCGACAGCAACTGCTCGCAGGTCGGGATGTCGTCCATCAGGCCCATCACCTGGCTGGCCCAGACC
>JBILSK010000010.1:0-13082 GCA_044372165.1 Burkholderiaceae bacterium
GACACCTCCAGCCTGATCCGCCGTCTCAAGCGCAAGGCCTGACCCCGGGCCGTGTCACAGGGTCACCGGCAGGGCCTCAGGCCAGGTCCGCACCCTGTCTCGGACGCCCGCTCAATGCAGCGGGCGTTCCCTTGAAGCGACGCCGTTCACCGAACACCCACCAGAACAGCGCCAGAAAGCCTGAAAGGCCCAGCACCAGCACGCCGCGCAGTACATGGATGGATCCCGATGCGCTAGAAAGCGCTGCGCCAGCGCTCGCCACGAGCCAGCGCTTCGGTCAGTGCAGCACGGTCGCCTGACTCGATGGCTGACTGGATGCGGTCGAGTTCGGCGCGAAACGCGCGGGCCGCGGCCAGCACGGGCGCTCGGTTGTCCAGCAGGATGCCGGCCCACAGATCAGCGGGAGAGCCGCCCACGCGCGTGGTGTCACGCAGGCCCGCCCCGTGATAGCGCACTGCGTCGTCGGCCCGCGGACCTTCACCGATGGCCGCCGCCAGCGCAAAGGCCACGGCATGAGGCCAATGAGAGACCTCGGCAAACAGCAGGTCGTGGTGCGCGGGGCTCATCCGTGCAACCCGGGCACCCATGGCCAGCCACATGGCCTCGATGCGTGCCACCACATCCTCGTCAGAGTGGGGCGTCGGACACATCAGCAGTGCCCGCCCATCGAAGAGATCGGCACGCGACGCCCCCGGCCCGGAGCGGTCTGAGCCGGCAATCGGGTGCGAGGCCACGAATCGACCGCGGCGCTCGCCCAGGCCCGCCAGCGCCGCGCTCACCATGCTCGACTTGGTACTGGAGACATCGGTCACACAGGCCTGTGACGCCAATCGGTCGCGAAGGTCAGGATCAGCCACCACTGCGCAGTTGACCGCGACAGGCGCCGCCAGAACGACCAGATCGGCCCCTTCAACCGCCTCGGCGAGCGAGGCGGCCACGCGATCGATGAGCCCAGCCTGCAAGGCGGACTCGGCATTGACCGGGTCCAGTCCCCACAGTTCATCGGCCAGGCCGTGTGTACGCAGCGCACCCGCCACCGAGCCCCCCAGCGCGCCGGTCCCGACGATCGCGACCTTGCCGAAGTGCACGCGCGGCGCCACCGCCACTGGGATGCTGGGTGTGGACGCGCTCACGAGCGGCCCAGCGCGCCGCGAAGCGCCTCGAGAAAGATCCGATTTTCCTCGGGCAGTCCGACCGTGATGCGCAGCCACTCGGGCAGGCCGTAGTTGCCGACCGGGCGCACGATCACGCCGGCCTTGAGCAGCTTCTCGTTGACCGCTGCCGCATCACCCACCTTCACCAGCACGAAGTTGCCGAAGGACTCGACGAAGGGCAGGCCCATGGCCTTGAAGGCGTCCTGCAGCAAGGCCACACCCTGTGCATTCAGCGCGCGACTGCGTTCGAGGAAGTCCGCATCGGCCAAGGCCGCGACCGCCGCTGCCTGGGCGATCGAATTAACGTTGAAGGGCTGGCGCACCCGATTCATCAGGTCGGTCAGTGCCGGCTGAGCGACGCCGTAACCGACCCGCAGTCCGGCCAGTCCATAGGCCTTGGAGAAGGTGCGCGAGAGCACCAGGTTGGGAAATCGCTTGACCCACTGCACGGCATCGAAGCGCCGCGAAGGATCCAGGTATTCGTTGTAGGCCTCGTCGAGCACGACCACCACCTGAGGCGGCACGGTTGCAAGGAACCGTTCGATGCTCGCCGCCGGCAGGAAGGTGCCGGTCGGGTTGTTCGGATTGGCGATGAACACCACCCGCGTGTCGGGGGCGATCGCGGCCCGCATCGCATCAAGGTCGTGGCCGAAATCGACGGCTGGCGTGACGATGGCACGCGCGCCGGTTTCCTGCGTCGCGAGTTCGTAGACCTGGAATGAATACTGCGAGTAGACCGCGGACAGCCCGGGCTGCAGGAACGCGTGCGCGACCAGCTCGAGGATGTCGTTGGAGCCATTGCCCAGCGTGAGCCACTCCGCCGGCACGCCAAAGCGTGACGACAGCGCCGACTTCAACTCGAATCCGTTGGAGTCAGGATAACGACCGAGATCGGCCGCCGCAGTCATCATGGCCTCACGAGCCGAAGCAGGCATGCCCAGCGGATTCTCGTTGGAAGCCAGCTTCACGATCTTCGCTTCATCGAGGCCGTAGGCGCGGGCCACCTCTGAGATCGGGCGCCCGGCACGATACGGTGCGATCGCGCGCACGTACTCGGGGGCGAGCAGAGACGGGTCGGTGGGGGCAGTGTGGGTCGTCATGGCGTGGCAGGGTCCAGGGCTATGCGATTCGGGGGCAATGCGAAAAACGATGAGGCGTGCAGGCGCGAACGCGGACGTCGGCGCTCAGGTCGGCAGACGGCTGGAGCCGCCCGACTCAGGAGACGCCTCGCTGGGATAGGAGCCGAGCGACTTGAAGAAAGCGGCGATCCCGCGGATCTCGGCCAGTGCTGCCGCAACGGGCGGGTCGAGCTCATGTCCGTTGAGGTCGATATAGAAGTGATAGGCCCAGGCACCCTGGCGCGCCGGTCGCGACTCGAAGCGCTTCATGGACACGCCATGACGCGCAAGCGGCTCGATCAGTGCATGAACCGCCCCGGCACGGTTGGGCACCGACAGGATCAGCGAAGTCATGTCAGCCCCCGACGGACCGCAGGCATGATTGCCGATGACCACGAACCGAGTTCGATTGAGCGGATCGTCCTGGATGCCGTGCGAAACCACCTGCACGTCGTAGCGACCGAGCACGCTGTCGCCGGCGATGGCTGCCGTGTGTGGCTCCAGGGCCGCAAGACGCGCGCCCTCCGCGTTGCTGGACACCGGCACCCGCTCGATGTTCGGATGGTTGCTGTTGAGCCAGTTGGTGCATTGCGCCAGGGCTTGCGCATGAGCACAGATGCGGGTGATGCCCTCCATCGTGCCGCTGCGGGTCAGAAGATGGTGGCGCACCGGCACCGACACCTCGCCGCAGATGCGCAGCGAACTCTGCAGGAAAAGGTCGAGCGTGCGACTGACCGCGCCTTCGGTGGAGTTTTCGATTGGCACGACGCCGAAATCGATGGTGCCAGCAGTGGCCGCACGAAAGACTTCGTCGATCGACACGCAGGGTACGGCGTCCACGCCATGTCCGAACTGCGCGATCGCCGCCTGCTCCGAGAAGGTGCCCAGCGGCCCCAGGAATCCGATGCGAAGCCTGCGCTCGATTTCTCGGCAGGCCGAAATCACTTCCCGCCAGATGGCCGCGATCGCCCCGTCGGGCAGAGGCCCTGGATTGTGTTCGGTCAGTCGGCGAATGATCTGCGCTTCGCGTTCCGGGCGCCAGACGGGCGCATTGGTGGCGTGCTTGTGCGCGCCCACCTCCACCACCAGCCTGCCCCGCTCGGCCAGGAGCTCCAGCAGCTTCTCATCGACTGCATCGATGCGCTGACGCAGCTCTCCCAATCGATCTGTCATGTGTCACCCTCTTCGCCGCTCGAAGTCTCGCATGTACGCGACCAGAGCCTGGACGCCTTCCAGAGGCATCGCGTTATAAATGGAAGCCCGCATCCCACCCACGGAGCGGTGCCCCTTCAGCTGCACCAGCCCGGCCTGCTCGGCCTCCTCGAGAAATACGGCATTCAAGCGCTCATCCTTCAGGAAGAAGGGCACGTTCATGCGCGAGCGAAATTCGGGCTGGACTCGATTCTCGTAGAGGGCGCTGTCATCGATCGCCGCATACAGCAGGCGGGCCTTCTCGATGTTGCGCGCCTCGAGCGCAGACACCCCCCCCTGTGCCTTGATCCAGGCGAAGACCAGTCCCGACAGGTAGATCGCCCAGGTCGGCGGCGTGTTGAACATGGAGTCGTTGTCCGCGACGACCCGGTAGTTGAACGCGCTCGGACACAGCGGATGAGCGCGTCCGAGCAGATCGTCCCGGATGATGACCAGGGTCAGACCGGCGGGCCCGATGTTCTTCTGCGCGCCCGCATAGATGCAGCCGTAGCGGGACACTTCGAGCTCGCGGGACAGGATGTGCGAGGACATGTCGGCAACCAGGGGCACGCCGGATGGCACCTCCCCCGGGCCTGAACCCTGCGCGATCGGCCGATGAAACTCGATGCCATCGATCGTCTCATTGGTGCAGACATGCAGATAGGAGGCCTCCGGCCTGAGCGCCCACTGCGCCTGCGCTGCAATGCCGGTGCGCCCGCGCCCCTCGCTGGCGTTGTCGGCCACGATGCGCACATCGCCGTAGCGCGCGGCTTCCTTCGCAGATTTGGCCGACCACTCGCCCGTCACCAGGTAATCGGCCCGGCCGGCAGGACCCATGAGGTTCAGTGGAACGATGGCGTTCTCGGCCAGCGCCCCTCCCTGCATGAACAGCACCTCGTAGTTCTCGGGAATCGCGAGCAGCTCGCGCAGGTCGGCCATGGCCTGCGCATGAATGCCCATGAATTCCTTGCCGCGATGGCTCATCTCCATGACCGACACGCCAGTACCGCGCCAATCCAGCATCTCGGCTGAGGCCTGACTCAGCACCGGCTCCGGAATCGTGGCCGGGCCAGCGCAGAAGTTGAAGACGCGATGGGTCAAGAGGCGTCCTCGGCCTCGCCGTTGCCCGGAACCGTGCCTGCGTCCAGGCCCGCATCCGGTTCGTCGGCGCCGTCGGATTCGACCACGCGCTGCACGCCGGACAAGGTGGTGCCTTCATCGACCGAGATCAGCGTGACGCCCTGGGTCGCACGGCCCATTTCGCGAATCTCGCTGACACGGGTGCGCACCAGCACGCCACCGGTGGTGATCAGCATGATCTCGTCGCGTTCCTCGACCAGAATCGCGCCCACCACCTTGCCGTTTCGCTCGCTGGTCTGGATGGCAATCATGCCCTTGGTGCCCCGGCCATGGCGCGTGTACTCGGTGATCGAGGTGCGCTTGCCGAAGCCGTTTTCGGTGGCGGTGAGCACCGACTGAGTCTCGGACTCGGCGACCAGCATCGCAATGACACGCTGACCTTCTTCCAGCTGCATGCCGCGCACACCGCGCGCCGCACGGCCCATCGGGCGCACGTCGTTCTCGTCGAAGCGGACCGCCTTGCCGCTGTCGGAAAACAGCATGACATCGTGTGCGCCATCGGTGACCGCCACGCCGATCAGGAAATCGCCTTCGTCCAGGTCGACCGCGATGATGCCGCGCTTGAGCGGACGCTTGAATTCGGTGAGCGGCGTCTTCTTGACCGTTCCCAGGCTGGTCGACATGAACACGAAATGCTGATCGTCAAAGGTCTTGACCGGCAGCACCACCGTGATCTTTTCGCCATCGACCAGCGGGAACATGTTGACGATCGGTTTGCCGCGCGCATTGCGCGAACCCTGCGGCACTTCCCAGACCTTGAGCCAGTAGACCCGGCCGTGATCCGAGAAGCACAGGATGTGATCGTGGGTGTTGGCGATGAACAGCTGGTCGATCCAGTCGTCATCCTTCATTGTGGTGGCCTGCTTGCCGCGACCACCCCGGCGCTGAGCGCGGTACTCCGACAGCGGCTGGCTCTTGATGTAGCCGGTGTGCGACAAGGTCACCACCATGTCGGTGGGCGCGATCAGATCCTCGGTGTCGAGCTCGGTCGCGTTGAGCTCGATCTGCGAGCGCCGCGGATCCTTGTTCGGGTCGCCATACTCGGCCTTCACCGCCTTCAGTTCGTCGCCGATGATGGCGCTGATGCGCTCCGGGCGGGCCAGGACGTCGAGCAGGTCGGCGATGGTGTCGATGACTTCGCGGTACTCCTGCACGATCTTGTCCTGCTCGAGCCCGGTGAGGCGTTGCAGGCGCATCTGCAGAATTTCCTGCGCCTGGATTTCCGACAGCCGATAGCCGGCGTCGGACAGGCCCACGCCCGGCTCCAGGCCCAAGGGTCGGAAGGCCGAGGCATCGGCCCCGGCCCGAGTCACCATCTCGCGCGCCACGCCCGGATCCCAGGTGCGTGACAGCAGCCGCTCGCGCGCCACCGGCGGCGTGGGCGAGGCCTTGATCAGCTCGATCATCTCGTCGACGTTGGCCACCGCCACCGCCAGACCTTCCAGTACATGGCCGCGGTCGCGCGCCTTGCGAAGATCGAAGACCGTGCGCCGCGTGACGACTTCGCGACGGTGCGACAAGAAGGCTTCGAGCAGCTGCTTGAGATTCAGCAGGCGGGGCTGGCCATCGACCAGCGCCACCATGTTCATGCCGAAGGTGTCCTGCAGCTGCGTTTGCTTGTACAGATTGTTGAGCACCACCTCAGGCACTTCGCCGCGCTTGAGCTCGATCACCAGGCGCATGCCGGACTTGTCGGACTCGTCGCGGATGTCCGAGATGCCTTCGAGCTTCTTTTCCTGCACCAGCTCGGCGATGCGCTCCTGCAGCACCCGCTTGTTCACCTGGAAGGGCAGCTCGTCGACGATGATCGCCTGGCGCTGACCGCGGTCGATGTCCTCGAAGTGCGAACGCGCGCGGATCACCACCCGGCCGCGACCGGTGCGATAGCCTTCCCGCACACCATTGACGCCGTAGATGATGCCGGCGGTAGGAAAATCAGGGGCGGGGATCAGCTCGATCAGTTCGTCGATGCTTGACTCGGGACGGCGCAACAACAGCAGGCAACCCTCGACTACCTCACCGAGATTGTGCGGCGGAATGTTGGTGGCCATGCCCACCGCGATCCCCGAGCTGCCATTGATCAGCAGGTTGGGAATGCGCGCCGGCAGCAGCAGAGGCTCCTTCTCCGAGCCGTCGTAGTTGGCGCCGAAATCGACCGTGTCCTTGTCGATGTCCTCGATCAGCTCGTGCGCGATCTTGGACAGCCTCACTTCGGTGTAGCGCATCGCCGCAGCGCTGTCGCCATCGACCGAACCGAAGTTGCCCTGGCCGTCGACCAGCATGTAGCGCAGCGAGAAATCCTGCGCCATGCGAACGATGGTGTCGTAGACCGACTGGTCGCCGTGCGGATGGTATTTACCGATGACATCGCCGACGATACGCGCCGACTTCTTGTACGGGCGGTTCCAGTCGTTGTTGAGTTCGTGCATCGCGAACAGCACTCGACGGTGCACCGGCTTCAAGCCGTCGCGCACATCCGGGAGGGCTCGCCCGACGATCACGCTCATCGCGTAATCGAGGTAGGAGCGCCGCATCTCGTCTTCAAGACTGATCGGCAGGGTTTCTTTGGCGAATTGATCCATGGGGGAGCGCGGGCGCCGGTGCAGGTAAATCCTTGAATTTTAACCCATCCGGATATGATTTAATGCCTGATGACTCTTGCAGATGCATCGGCCTTCCTGATCACTCCCCGCTGGATCGCTCCGGTCACCGGCGACACAGGTGTGCTGATCGATCACAGCGTCATCGTTCGCGGCGAGCGAATCGAGGCCGTCCTGCCCACGGCGCAGGCCCGCGCCCGACATCCGCAGCTGCCGGAAACGCTGCTCCCCGAAACCCTGCTCATTCCCGGGCTGGTGAACGCGCACAGCCATGCAGCCATGGCACTGCTGCGCGGCGTCGCCGACGACCTGCCCCTGGAGCGCTGGCTCAACGAACGCATCTGGCCGATGGAAGCGGCGCTGATGTCCCCGGAATTCGTGCGCGACGGCAGCCTGCTCGCCTGCCACGAGATGCTTCTGGCCGGGGTGACGACCTTCAACGACATGTACTTCTTTCCCCAGGCCACGGCGCAGGCTGCGCTCACGCTTGGCATGCGTGCAGTGATCGGCCTGATCGTGATCGATTTCCCCAGTGCCTGGGGCAGTGGTCCGCAGGAGTATCTGGCCCGAGGCCTGGCGGTTCGCGACGCGTTCCGTCATGAACCGCGCATCGGCTTTTCACTGGCGCCGCACGCGCCCTACTCGGTGAGCGATCGCGCCCTGGATGAGGTCGCGCGACTGTCCGCCGAACTGCATCTGCCGGTGCATATCCATGTGCACGAAACCGCACGTGAGGTAGCTGACCACGTCGCACGCCACGGCGTGCGCCCGCTGGCACGGCTGGCCGGCCTCGGGCTGGTCGGACCCGATCTGATCGCGGTGCATGCCGTTCATCTGGACGACAGCGAAATCGAGCTGCTCGCGACCCACGGCGCATCGGTGGCCCACTGCCCGCATTCCAATTTGAAACTGGGCAGCGGCATCGCGCCGGTCGCGAAGATGCTCGAGCGCGGCGTCAATGTGGCCATCGGCACCGACGGTTCAGCCAGCAACAATCGCCTGGACCTGTTGCAGGAAACCCGCACGGCGAAGCTGCTGGCCAAGGGCGTCAGTGGCGATGCATCGGTCTTCAATGCGCACCAGGCGCTGCGTGCCGCCACGCTGGACGGTGCTCGCGCGCTGGGATGGGCAGACCGGATCGGCAGCATCGAGCCGGGAAAATTCGCTGATCTGGTCGCGATCGACCTCTCTGACGATGGCCTGTCCGGCATCCACGACCCGGTTTCCCACCTCTTTTTTGCTGCAGGCAGTCACCAGGTCAGTCACGTGTGGGTTGCAGGGGAGTCTGTTGTTGTCAAGCGACAAATGGCACACACAGCCGCTCGCGACGCGATTGCCGAACTACGTGCCCGAAGAGTCGTGTGGCACAATCGATTAGGTCAGTTTGTGCCCGGCAGCGAGCAGGCTTTTTCTGATCCGGGGCGGCTTCCGCCCTCCTAGAAGGGTCGCCAAGCCGGCGTGAAGCAAGTTCGGATGCGCTTTGCCGTTGGTGGGGTGGCTCTGTATACTGCCCCGTAGCCGCTGCAAGGCGTTGATTTTTCAGATGTGAGCCATTCTCACCGAGAGGAGAAACATGAAGAAATCGGTCAAATTGGGAGCCCTCGTGGCCACTGGTCTGCTTGCTGCGTGCGCTACCGGTGTTCGTCAGGACACGCCGGCAATCCCCGCCGCGCCGAACCAGAACGGTTACGTGCAGACGCCTTACGGTGGGATCGTTACCTCGCCTTTCGCTGAGCAGCCCGGCAGCCCCAAGGGCATCTGCACGCGCACCCCGTGGTGGCAACCCTCCAACGCCCAGGTCGATTGCAACGCCGACCTGATGCCCAAAGCCGCGCCGGCACCTGTTCGTGCCCCGTCGCCGATGGCACCGGCACCGGCACCGGCTCCGGTCGTCCCGGCTCCCGCTCCGGCTCCGAAGCCCGCTCCTGCTCCGGTCGCCCCGCGTCCGACCAGCGAGAAGGTCACCTATGCGGCTGACGCCTTCTTCGACTTCGACAAAGCCACGCTGAAGCCGGAAGGCAAAGCCAAGCTGGACGATCTGGCTGCGAAGATCAAGGGCGTCACTCTTGAGGTCGTGATCGCTGTCGGCCACACCGACTCCGTGGGTTCGGACGCCTACAACCAGAAGTTGTCGCTGCGTCGTGCTGAAGCAGTCAAGGCTTACCTGGTGAGCAAAGGCATCGAAGCCAACCGCGTCTACACCGAAGGCAAAGGCAAGAAGCAGCCGGTCGCCGACAACAAGACGGCGGAAGGCCGCGCGAAGAACCGTCGCGTGGAGATCGAGGTCGTCGGTACCCGTCCGGTCAAATAAGACCAGGCACCACGATCCGCGGGGCCCTCGGGCCTCGCGCTTCAGACAGCCCCGCTTCGGCGGGGCTTTTCTTTTGCCGCGGCCGGAACCGGGCCTAACGCTCATCGCGCAACGGACCTCCGTACAATGGAGGCATTCCTCTGTCACGCGCCTACCGATGACCTCGCCCACCGACACGCCTATCCGGACGGCCGATCCCTCATCAGCCAATGCTGATACCTCGGAGATCGCCAAATTCGACGCGCTGGCCGCACGGTGGTGGGATCCGGAATCCGAATTCCGGCCCCTGCATCAGATCAATCCATTGCGACTGGGCTGGATCGAAGAGCTGACCGGTGGCATTGCTGGACGCACGGCAATCGATGTGGGCTGTGGCGGCGGCATTCTGGCCGAAGCGATGGCCACGCGCGGTGCACAGGTCACCGGCATCGACCTGGCCGACAAGGCGCTGAAGGTCGCTGAACTGCACGGACTGGAATCAGGCGTCAGCGTCCAGTACCAGCGTATCGCGGCCGAAGACATGGCGCATGCGCACCCTGGCGCCTTCGATGTCGTGACCTGCATGGAGATGCTCGAACACGTGCCTGATCCGGCCTCGACGGTTGCAGCCTGCGCGCAACTGGTCAAGCCGGGCGGCTGGGTGTTCTTTTCAACGCTGAACCGCAATCCCAAGGCCTTTCTCTTTGCGATCGTGGGCGCCGAATACATCCTCAAGCTGCTGCCCCGCGGCACGCACGAATACGAGAAATTCATCCGCCCCTCGGAACTGATCGGGTATGCCCGCCGCGCCGGTCTCGAGCAGCGCGCCATGATCGGCCTGACCTACAACCCGATCAGCCGCGTTTACCGACTGGCCCAGGGCGATGTCAGCGTGAACTATCTGGTCGCGTGCCAGCGCCAGGCCTGAGCGGTACTTCGTGATGGCATCGACACGCCTTGACTTGCGCCCCCAGGCCGTCTTCTTCGATCTGGACGGCACCCTGGCCGATACCGCGGCCGATCTCGCCGCTCCGGTCAATGCCATGCGCGTTGAACGCGGTCTGGCTCCGCTGCCGCTTGAAGCCCTTCGGCCCTTCGCCTCCAAGGGCGCGCGCGGCCTGCTCGGACGGGGTCTGGGCGTGACGCCGGAACACGACGCGTTCGAGTCGCTGAAAGCCGACTTCCTCGCCCGCTACGAGGCCGCCATGGTGGTGCAGACGCGGCTCTTCGACGGCATGGGCGAAGTACTGGACCAACTCGATGCCGCGGGCATCCGCTGGGGGGTCGTGAGCAACAAGGTCGAACGCTACGTGCGGCCGATCATGGAGGCGCTCGGTGTGTTGTCGCGCTCGGTGGTGGCGATTGGGGGCGACACCACCGCGCATGCGAAGCCGCATCCCGAACCCCTGCTGCATGCAGCACGGCTCACTGGGGTCGCGACTGCGGACTGCGTTTATGTCGGTGATGATGCACGTGATGTCGAAGCGGGCCACGCGGCGGGCATGAAGACCGTAGCCGCCGCCTACGGCTTCTGGGACGAATCGCTGCCACCTGAGCAATGGGGTGCTCATGTGCAGATTGCGCATCCGCGCGAACTGCACCAGATACTGGGCCTGATTCGCTGACGTCGGCGCTGCACACAACGGTTCTTTGTGCCCATTCGAACCCCACCCGTCGTGAACCCGCCCTGCATGCGCCCGCTCACTCGTGAAAGGTCCTTGAGCAACACCCCACGGGTCATCGCGGCCAGGCCGCAGGGACGCGCCCTGCCGTGGGTGCTGGGCATGGTGGCTGTGCTGGGCATGCTGCTGTTGGCCGGGCTCAAGTGGGGCCCGCACCAGATGCGTCATCTGCTCGCCGAACGCGCAACCGAAGCGCTGGGCAGGCAGGTGTCTGCACGGGGCATCGACGTTGCGCTGCTGTCCGGCACCCTGACCGTGTCGGATCTCAAGATCGACAGCAAGGATCCGGGCAAGCCGATGCTCGAGGTGGCGCGCGTGCGGCTGGCGCTCGAACCCTGGACCTACCTCGCAGGCACCATGGTCGTGCGCAGCATCGAGCTCGATGCCCCGAAGGTTCGCCTGGTGCGCATCGCACCGGATCGCCTTGATCTGTCCGATGTGATCGAACGCTTCACCAACCGTCCGCCCAGCCTGCGCAAGACCGAGTGGCGGATCAATCGCATCGAGCTGCGTGATGGCAGCGTGGAGCTCGATGATCGCGTGGTGAACAAGGCGACGCGCATCGAATCGTTGCAAGCGAAGATTGCGGGCCTGTCCAATCAGGAGGGCAAGGAGGCGCAACCGGCCACGCTCGATCTGCGCTTTGCCCTGGATGGCCGCCCGACCGTGATCGAGGGCCAGGCAGACCTCTTCGGCGCGTCCCCGGAAGGCCAGGGACGCGCGCAACTCGATGCGCTGCCGCTGGCCGCGGTGCAAGCCTATCTGTCCTTGCCGAATGATGTTCGGCTGGCTGACGGGAGCATCAGCCTGGACCTGAAAGCCCGCTTCAGCCGGAATCCGCCTGCGCTGAGCGATCGGCTTCAACTGGAAGGCTCCGCCGCGTTGAAGGGCCTGAGCGTGCGCGATGGCGCGGGTGTCGAGCGCCTGTCACTCGGATCTGCGGTCCTCGAGTTGGCGCCGTCGCATCCTGTGGGCGGCGAAGTGCACGTGGCTCGACTGGCACTGGTCGAGCCTCGGATGATCTCTGGTCGCAGTCGAGACGGGGCGATGAGCTGGCCGATGCTGCAGGCGACGTCGGCGACCTCTGCATCGGCGGCCGCGCCCGGCAATGCCATGACCGCATCGCCCGCACAGGACAGCGCCTCGCGAGCACCACGCGCCCTGAAAATCGATGCGCTGAGCATTGAATCAGGACGCGTGGACTGGCTCGATGAGGGCCTGTCGCCCGGCCTTGCGCTGCGCGCCGACGCCATCACGGTCATGGCGGCACCGATTGCCATCGCCGACCTCACGCAGGCTGCATCGATTCGCGGCCAGATCAAGGCTTCTGCCACCGTCGATGACAGCACGCCCGTCCAGGCCGAGGTGACACTTGAAGGCACAAGCGGCCAGGCCACCGTGTCGCTCGACAAGGTCGAACTGGGTCGATATGCGCGGCTGGCCAGCTCGGTGCTCAAGGCGAAGATCGATCGAGGCTGGGCGCAGGCGCAAGCCGTCGTACGCTGGGACACAGCCGCCTCGAGCTGGTCCGTGCAGGACGCAAGCGCGAGTCTCAACGATGTGCGCGTGACCCAGGATGCCCGCACGCCAGTGACCTTCGCCAAGCTGACAGCCAGCGGTGTGAAGGTCGATCCGGCCACCCACCGAATCGACATCGCCTCGGTGGGCCTGGACAAGGCGAGCGTTGCCGCGCGTCGCAACCGGGAAGGCCGAATCGATCTGCAGGACCTGATCGTGTCATCAGAGCCTGCGGCACCCACACGCACCGGTTCGGCGAACCCGGCTGCGGCCCGCCCCTGGGCGCTGAGCGTGAACGAAGCCGCCGTCCGGCAACTCGATCTCGACTATCGCGATGCACTGATTCCGCGCGACCAGGCCCTGCCCCGGGTGCGCGTCGATGCCCGCGC
>JBILSK010000269.1:0-4053 GCA_044372165.1 Burkholderiaceae bacterium
GCTTTGTCCGCTTTGTCCGCTTTGTCCGCTTTGTCCGCTTTGTCCATCAGGCCGGCCACGGGATCAGGGCCGAAAGATCTTGCCTGGATTGAGGATGCCGTCCGGGTCGAAGGCGCGCTTGATGCCGCGCATCAGGTCGATCGCCTCCTCGCCGGCTTCCTCGACCAGATAGCCGATCTTGTGCAGCCCGATGCCGTGCTCGCCGGTGCAGGTGCCGTCCATCGCGATGGCCAGCCGCACGATCTCGTCGTTGAGGCGCTCGGCTTCGGCCACTTCGACCGGATCGTTGGGATCGATCAGCAGCACCGCGTGGAAGTTGCCATCGCCCACATGGCCCAGCAGCGCCGTGGGAAAGCTCGCGGTGTCCAGGATGGCGCGCGCGCCGGTGATGGACTCGGTGAGCCGGGAAATCGGCACGCAGGTGTCGGTCGAAATCGCCCGGCAGCCGGGGCGCAGCTGCAGGCAGGCGAAATAGGCGTTGTGGCGCGCTGACCAGAGTCGGTTGCGGTCTTCAGGGCGGGTCGCCCACTCGAAATCCTGGCCGCCGTGCGAGCGCGCGATTTCCTGCACGATCGCTGCCTGCTCCTGCACCGAGGCCTCCGAACCATGGAACTCGAAGAACAGCGTGGGCGCCTCGCGCAGCGTGGTGTGGCTGTGCGCATTGAGTGCGCGCAGGGTGATCTCGTCGAGAAATTCGCTGCGCGCCACCGGTACGCCGAGCTGGATGCTCTCGATCACGGTATCGACCGCATCGCGCAAGGACGGGAAATTGCAGACCGCCGCCGACATGGCCTCGGGCACCGGGTACAGCTTCACGGTCACTTCGGTGATGATGCCAAGCGTGCCCTCGGAGCCAACGAACAGGCGCGTGAGGTCGTAGCCGGCCGAAGACTTCTTGGTGCGGCCACCGGTGCGAACCACCGTGCCCTGCGCGGTCACCACGGTCAGGCCCAGCACGTTCTCGCGCATCGACCCATAGCGCACGGCGTTGGTGCCGGAGGCGCGAGTGGCCGACATGCCGCCCAAGGACGCATCAGCACCCGGGTCGATCGGAAAGAACAGCCCGGTGTCGCGGATCGCCTCGTTCAACTGCTTGCGCGTGACGCCGGCCTGCACCGTGCAATTGAGGTCTTCGGGATGAACCGCCACCACCTGATTCATCTGCGACAGGTCGATGGTGAGACCGCCCTGCACGGCCAGCAGATGGCCTTCCAGTGACGAGCCCGACCCGAAGGCGATGATGGGAAAGCGGTGCTCGGCACAGGCCTTGACCGCCGCAACGACATCCTCGGTGGACTGCGCGAAGACCACCGCATCGGGCGGGGTCACCGGGAAGGGCGACTCGTCTCGACCGTGGTGCTCGCGCACGGCCTGGGCGGTACTGAATCGATCGCCGAAATGGGCACGCAGGCGCGCAGCAAGCGCCTCGGGCAGGGGGCGCTTGAGCGAATCCGACAGGGCATAGGGATGGTTCATGGCGCAGCCGCAGGCACGGGTTGAGATGCGGGCATGATACCCGCGGGCCCGTGCACAGACCGATGATTCCTTGCCGCAGGGACAGCGCCCTGGCGTGCGCTCAGGCGACCGCGTTGCGAAGGGGTCGTCCCGCGATCCAGCGCTCGAGGTTGTCCAGGAAGATCCCGGCCACGCGCGCCCGATTGCCCGCCGAATGGCCCGCGGCATGGGGCGTCACGATCACCGAGTCCAGCGACCACAGCGGCGACTCGACAGGCAGCGGTTCGCGCACGAAGACATCGAGGTGGGCCCCGGCCAGCCTGCGCGAGGCGAGCGCCTCGATCAGCGCCGCCTCGTCGACCACCTCGCCGCGCGCCACATTGATCAGATACGCATGGGGCGGCAGCACCTCGAGCAGGCTCGCATCGACCAGATTGCGGGTCAGCGGCGACAGCGGGCAGGCCAGGATCAGCCAGTCGGCATGGCGCGCGCGCACCGGCAGGTCCGCATAACGATAGGTCGCCCGCCCGGCGCCGGCCGGCTCCTCGCTGTGCCGGATGATCTCGCAGCGCACACCGAAGGCCTCGAGCAGCTCGGCAATGCGCCGGGCCACCGGCCCCCACCCGACGATCACCGCGGTCTGCCCGTCCAGGTCGGGCGGCAAGGCCTCGACCATCGAGGTGTCCCAGCGTCGTTCCCGCTGCGCCGCCGAGAACTGCGGAAAGCGCCGCGCCAGCGCCAAGACCCCGGCCACCGCACTCACCGCCACCGCCGGTGCATTGGCGCCCGACGCGGTGGTGACGGCCACGCCTCGCGCCCGCAGTTCGCCATAGATGGCGCGATCGGCGCCGGCCGAATGGGCCTGGACCCAGCGCAAATGGGGCGCAGCACGCAGGGTGTCGTGAAAGGCCTGCAAGGCGGGCGTGGGCACCAGCTTGGTCGAGCGGCCGGTGACCTCGCGGGTGATGACCGCAAGGTCGATGGCCTCGGCCTGCTCGAGCGCACGGTCATCGGCGAGCACCGCACGCCAGGGTCTGTCCCCGAAGCGCGCAGCCATCCCTTCGCCCAGCTCCTGCAGGGCAGCGGGCGACAGCAGCACGCCGGTCGGGCGCAAGGCCGGGCCGCTCATGTCCGGAAGGACGGATCGATCCGGTCGAGCTTGCGCAGCAGCGCCGGCCATTCCATCACGCCGAAGGGTCGGCGCGTGCCGCGCTGATAGTTGTTCCAGGTGGCCTCGACCACCGGCGCCGGGACCTCGTTCATCGGCGTGTGGCAGGCCATCGCGGCCAGCTGGGTCTGGCAGGACAGCTCGAGCCGGTGCATCCAGTTGAAGGCCTCGCCCACCGTGCGCCCCACCGTGAGCGCACCGTGATTGCGCAGGATCAGGGCCTCCGCATCGCCCAGGTCGGCAAGCAGCGAGGCCTGCTCGGTGGTGTCCAGCACCACGCCCTGGTAGTCGTGATAGGCGATCTTCGCAAAGCGCATGGCGGTCTGCGTGTTGGGCAGCAGGCCGCACTTGAGCGTGGACACCGCCATCGAGGCCCAGGAGTGGGTGTGGATCACGCAGGCCAGCTCGGGGCGTGCCGCATGGATGGCGCTGTGGATTACGTAGCCGGCCCGATTGACGCCGTAATCGAGCTCGCCGAAATCGGGACGCGACAGGATGTTGCCCTCGACATCGACCTTGATCAGGCTGGACGCGGTGATCTCGTCATACATCAGGCCGTAGGCATTGATGAGAAAAGCCTCGCCGTCGCCCGGCACGCGCACCGAAATGTGGTTCGCGGTCATGTCGGACATGCCGTAGAAGTCGATCAGTCGATAGCAGGCGGCCAGATCGATGCGGGCCTGCCATTCCTCGGGGCTGCAGCGCTCGCGCATCGAGGCGATCGCCAGGCGTCCGGATGTGTTCATCGTGAGTGGTCCTGAGGGAAGTGAGGGAACACCGCGGGTGCGGGCGGAGCACCGGTCGATCGAAGCGATGCCACGGAGATTGCAGAAACGGGGCGCTCAGTCGCCGCCCACGCCCAGGCGATTGGGCTGGCGCTTCTCGATCGCCCACTTGAGCAATGCGGCCAGACGATACACACCGTGCGCGAACTTGCCGTAGGGCAAGGTGAGAAACAGCGCCATGACCACCCCGAGATGAATCGCCAGCAACGCGGCCATCGCACTGGTATCGCGTCCCGCCAGCAGGGCCAGGCCAGTGGCGGCAATGAGCCACAGCAGCACGATGAAGCCGCGATCCATTGCACGCTGAGCCACATCGCCCTGCAGGGGATGGCGCTTCATGTTCAGCCAGAGCAGACCGGCCGGGCCGATCAGCAGGCCGATGCCACCGGCCGTGCCCAGCAGCACCGGCAGGCTGCTCAGGGCATAGGGCGCCTGCCAGCCGAATCCGTAGTGCCACAGGGTCGCAACCGACGTGGACGCAAAGCACAGCATGAAGCCGTAGAACGTGAGGTGATGAAAGCGGCGCCTGAGCAGCGAGAACGCATCATCCTCGTTGTTGCAACCGTCGCCGTGGCCGCCGCCGAGATAGCGCAGCGTGAGCGCGTCGTGACCGGCCTCGCCCACGGCCTGCGCCATCGGCACGGG
>JBILSK010000270.1:0-4049 GCA_044372165.1 Burkholderiaceae bacterium
CAACACCTCTGGGGACGTCTCCGATGAAACGCTTTAAGTACTTGGGCGCGCTTGCGCTCAGCCTTGCCGCCAGTTGCGTGGCGGCCCAGTCCTATCCGACCCGCCCGGTCTCTCTGGTCGTGCCCTTTGCGGCTGGCGGCCCGACCGATGTCGCGGCGCGCGCCCTGGCCACCGCGATGGAAAAGCCGCTGGGCGGGCAGGTGATCGTCGAGAACAAGGTGGGCGCCGGCGGCACGCTGGCCGTGGGCGATGTGGCCCGGTCGCAGCCTGATGGCTATCGCATCCTGATCCATCACATCGGCATGGCCACCGCGCCGGCGCTGTACCGCAAGCTGGCCTTCGATCCGCTCAAGGATTTCGAGTACATCGGCCAGGTGCTGGATGTGCCGATGACCATTCTGGTCAAGAAGGACCTGCCGGTGAGCTCGATCCGCGAACTGGCCAGCTATGCGCGCGCCAACAAGGAGAAGATCACGCTGGCCAATGCCGGGCTGGGGGCTGCCTCGCACCTGTGCGGGCTGCTGTTCCAGCAGGCCATCGAGGTCGACCTGGTCACGGTGCCCTACAAGGGCACGGCGCCTGCGATGGCCGATCTGCTTGGCGGCCAGGTCGATATCCTGTGCGACCAGACCACGCAGACCATCCCGCAGATTCAGGGCGGCAAGGTCAAGCCGCTGGCGGTCACCACGGCCAAGCGCCTGGACGCCCTCAAGGAGCTGCCCACCGCGCAGGAGTCTGGTCTGCAGGGCTTCGATCTGGCGGTCTGGCATGGTATCTATGCCCCCAAGGGCACGCCCAAGGCGGTGACCGAGAAGCTGACGGCGGCGCTCCAGGCTGCCCTCAGGGATCCGGCGGTGGTCAAGCGCTTCGCTGACCTCGGGGCATTCATCGTGGCGCCCGAGAAGCAGACGCCCGATGGCCTGCAGCAGCATGTGCGGTCCGAGATCGCCAAGTGGGGCCCCGTGATCCGCAAGGCCGGGCAGTACGCCGACTGAATCCGGATCGGGTCGGCGCGAAGCCGGCCGCGCGTCCTCGAACCCGGCTTCGCGCCGGGTTTTTTGTTGGAGTGTCCTGGTGAACCTGTCTGACCTGCTGACCCGCAGTTTCGACGCGGCGGTGGCTGCCGCCGATCCGCTGCGCATCGTGCCGACTCAACTGCCCGAGGTGCCTCGAGGGGGCCGTACCCTGGTGGTGGGGGCAGGCAAGGCGGCGGCCTCGATGGCCCGTGCGGTGGAAGACGCCTGGCCGCCCGATCAAGCCTTGTCGGGGCGTGTCATCACGCGCTACGGCCATGGTCTGCCAACCCGGCGAATCGAGGTGATCGAGGCCGGCCATCCCGTGCCCGACGAGGCCGGAGAGTCGGCGGCGCTCAGCATCCTCGAGCAGGCCGGGGCACTGACCGAGTCGGATCTGCTGCTGGCGCTCGTCTCGGGCGGCGGCTCGAGCCTGCTGTCACTGCCGGTGGCCTCGGTGAGCATGACCGATCTCAAGGCGGTGACCCGCTCGCTGCTGGCCAGTGGCGCGCCGATCCAGGAGATGAACATTGTGCGCAAGCACCTGTCGCGCATCCAGGGCGGCCGCCTGGCCGAGGCCACCCGGGCGCGGGTCTGCTCGCTGGTGATCTCGGACGTGGCCGGCGATGATGTCTCGGCGATCGCCTCGGGGCCCTGTGTGCCGGACCCCACTACCTATGCCGATGCAATCGATGTGCTGGCGCGCTGGGGCGTGGCGGCACCTGCCAGCGTCGCGACGCACCTGGCGCGCGGTGCGGCCGGCGAGATCGCCGAGACGCCCAAGCCTGGCGATGCCCTGTTCGAGCGCGTGCAGACCCGCTTGATCGCCACGGCACATCGCAGCCTGGAGGCAGCGGCGACCGTGTTCGAGCGGGCCGGCATCCGGGCTGTCATTCTCGGTGACAGCATCACCGGCGAAGCCCGCGATGTGGCGCAAGTCATGGCGGCTCTGGTCCGCGAGATCCGCGCGCACGGCGCGCCCTTCGCCCCGCCAGTGGCGCTGATCTCGGGCGGCGAGTGCACGGTCACGCTGCGCGGAGGCGGCCGCGGCGGGCGCTGTTCCGAGTTCCTGCTGGCACTGCACCATGCGCTCGGCGATGAGGCGACCATCCATGCGATCGCCGCAGACACCGACGGCATCGATGGCATCGAAAGCAACGCCGGGGCGATCGTCACACCTGATACAGGTCGGCGCGCTCGCGAGCGCGGAATCGATGTGCGTCGCCTGCTCGACGACAACGACGCGTTCAGCGCGTTCTCCGCACTCGGCGACCTGGTGGTGACCGGCCCCACGCTCACCAATGTCAATGACTACCGCGCGATCCTGATCACCTGAAGCGCGGCTCGCCAGCCACCGACGTCGTCGCGCCCACTGACGTCGCTGTGGGACAATCATCGATCTGCTGCGAGCACTTGAAGACTCGCGGCACACACCGGATATCGACCGCCACGCCATGGACACGCTCACGCTCACCCGCCCCGACGACTGGCACCTGCACCTGCGCGATGACGACGCCCTGCGCGCCGTGGTCGGCGCCACGGCGCGGCAGTTCGCCCGCGCCATCGTCATGCCGAATCTCAAGCCACCGGTCACCACCGTTGCGCAGGCGCAGGCCTATCGTGGCCGCATCCTCGATGCATTGGACGGCGCGGTGGCCATCGATCCGGCCTGCGCCGGGTTCGAGCCGCTCATGACGCTCTACCTGACCGATCGCACGCCGCCGGACGAAATCCGGCGCGCCCGGGAATCGAGCTTCGTCCACGCGGTCAAGCTCTATCCGGCCGGCGCGACGACCAATTCCGATGCGGGCGTGACCGCCATGGCCAAGGTGCATCCGGTGCTGGAGGTCATGCAGGAGACCGGACTGCCCTTGCTGATCCACGGCGAGGTCACCGATCCCGAGATCGATGTGTTCGATCGCGAGGCGATCTTCATCGACACGGTGCTGGAACCCTTGCGCCGCGATTTTCCCGCTCTGCGCATCGTGTTCGAACACATCACGACCCGTGAGGCGGCCGACTACGTGGCACAGTCCTCGGGGCCGCTGGCCGCGACGATCACCGCCCACCATCTGCTCTACGAGCGCAATGCGCTCTTCAAGGGCGGCATCCGCCCGCACTGGTACTGCCTGCCCATCCTCAAGCGCGAAACCCACCGTCGCGCGCTGCTGGCGGCGGCGACCTCGGGCAGCTCGCGATTCTTCCTCGGTACCGACAGCGCGCCGCATGGACGGCACCTGAAGGAGCATGCGTGCGGGTGCGCCGGGTGCTATACCGCGCCCCATGCGCTCGAGCTGTATGCGGCAGCCTTCGAGTCGGTCGGCAAACTGGATCGACTGGAAGGGTTCGCGAGCCACCACGGTCCGGATTTCTACCGACTGCCGCGCAATCGCGTCCAGGTCACGCTGCGCCGCGAATCATGGACCATCCCGAGCGCGCTCGAGTTCGGGGACGAGTCCATCGTCCCGCTGGCCGCTGGCGAGTCTCTGGCCTGGCGGCTGGCGGTCTGAGCCGCCGGGCGCGGGCCCGAGTGTCGGCGCTCGATCGACATGACTCCCTGGCTCGTCCCGCATGCAGGGCGGCTCGCCGTCCTGGCGGGTCTGCCTGCCTCGGCGCGTCCCGCCTGCCTCAGCGCCTGGGCTCGTGAAGGGCGAGTGCGGACCGCCTCCGGGCAGACCTTGAGCTTCGTGGCCACCGAATCCGGTGAGACTCCCGTCGCAGCAGCACAGGGGGTGAGCGGTGCTGCGCTCGCCGCGCACTTGTCGGCGGTCGCCTACGAGTCAGGCATCCACCAGACCGGACAGGTGCCGACCCGGCTGCACGGCGAAGGCGGGCGTCACGACCTCTTCAATGCCCTGGCCTGGCTGGCCTGGCCGCTCAGCAAGGCGCGCCTCAACGCGCTGCATGTGCAGGCGATTGCCGCACGCGGTGCCCAGGCAGTGGGTCGAGGCACGCTGCGCGACGTCCTGACGCTGATCGACGAGAACGCGGCGCTGTGGCTCTGCGAAGACGACAGCCTGACCGCGGCGCTGCGCG
>JBILSK010000271.1:0-4047 GCA_044372165.1 Burkholderiaceae bacterium
CGACCATGTTCTGCGGCCGGAAGCGCTCGACCAGCTTCCAGACATTGCGCACCGCAGCCGGATTGCGCCAGCCCGCGGGCGAAACCACCACCAGGGTGCCGCCGCAGGACAGCCAGGCGAGCGTCTGAGTGAGCGCGCCACCGACGTGAAAGAGCGGCAGGCCGAAGAGCACGGGTTCGCCAGGTTCTACATGCAGCATCAGCCCGATCACCCAGCCCTGGGTGACCTGGTTCAGATGGGTGTGGCGCACCAGCTTGGGTGTGCCGGTCGTGCCGCCGGTGTGAAAGTACGCAGCGACCTCGTCGGGCCCGATCACGCGCCCGCTCAGCAGCCGATCGGCCGCCTGGGCGGCGACCAGCGCATCGAAGTCGAGGATCGGCACCGGGGCGCCCGCAGCCCGCGCCGCGCCGGCCTGGTCCGGTGTGGCCGTGGCCACCGAGGCACCGCCCACCACCAGGATGGCGCTCAGATCGGGCAGCTCGCCACGGATCTTCTGCACCTTCTCCCAGATGTCGCTGCCGGGCAGGGGACCGAGGGTCACGATCACCTTGGTGCGGGCCGCCCGCAGGATCTCGGCGAGCTGGTAGGGCTCGAGCAGCGGATTGACCGGGTTGGCGATGCCGGCGGCTTCGGCGCCGAACAGCGTGAAGAAGGCCTGTGGAATCAGGGGCAGCAGGAAGCTGGTGGTGTCGGTGGCCTGCACGCCCAGGGCATGCAGGGCGTTGGCGGTCTGGGTGATGCGTGCGAGCAGCTGGCCGTAGCTGACATCGACCGGGGTTTCTGTGGGATCGGCAGTGGGCAGCAGCCGGATGGCGGTGGCCGAGGGGTCGTGGCTCGCTCCATTGCGGATCGCGTCGTAGGTGTTGAGCGCGGCCAGGCGCTCGCGCAGGGGGATGGTTTCAAGGGCCTGCACGCCTGCGGCCGACGTGTCGGGCCAGTCCGGGCCGATGAAGCGGTCAAGCAGATGGGGGCGTTTCATGGCGGCGGTCTCCTCGCATGGCCGGTATGGGGCCGGGGCAGTGTGGGGTCACCCGCTTCGTTCATGGTTGCTGCGGGTTCAGCGACGATTATCCGATGATTCCGAACCGTGACCTGCATCCTGAGGGCCTGGCGGGGAATTTGATACTGTCGAGGTCGAACCGACTTCGAATCACGGGTACGTCATGACCGCCACGCCGGATCCCCGGAGCCTTCCGGGCCTCCAATCGATCGACGAAGTGACCGAGCGCCTTGGCTCGGTCGGCTACATCTCCAACCGCTCGATCTCCACGGCGGTCTACCTGGCGCATCACCTGCGCAAGCCCATTCTGGTCGAAGGCCCGGCGGGTGTGGGCAAGACCGAGCTGGCCCGCAGCCTGGCCGAGTCCCTGAACATGGCGTTGCTGCGCATGCAGTGCTACGAGGGCATCGACGAGAGCCGCGCGATCTACGAGTGGAAATACGGCAAGCAGCTGCTCTACACGCAGATCCTCAAGGAAAAGATCAATCACCTGATCGCCGATACCGACGACCTGACCCAGTCGCTGAGCAAGCTGTCGGGCTTTCAGGACATGTTCTTCTCGCATGACTTCCTCGAGCCTCGGCCGCTGCTGAAATCGATGCAGCAAACCGGCTGGTCGGTGCTGCTGATCGACGAGATCGACAAGTCCGACGAAGCCTTCGAGGCCTTGCTGCTCGAGGTGCTGTCCGACTACCAGGTGACCGTGCCCGAGATCGGCACCATCACTGCGCAGACGCCGCCGCTGGTGATCCTCACTTCCAACAACACCCGCGAACTGGGCGATGCCCTGAAGCGCCGCTGCCTGCACCTGCACATCGGTTTCCCGGATGCCGAGCGCGAGCAGCGCATCGTGCAGGCCCGTGTGCCGGACGTCTCGCCCGCCCTGCTCAAGCAGATGGTGACCTTCATCCAGTCGCTGCGCGACCAGGACATCCGCAAGGTGCCCTCGATCAGCGAGACCGTGGATTGGGCACGCACGCTGCTGCTGCTGCATGTCGATGCACTCGACCCACAGATGGTGCGCGAGACGCTGAACGTGATTCTCAAGCGTCAAAGCGACATCACCGCGATCGACTCCAAGCTCGACGAGATCTCGCGCGCGGCGATCGCCGAGGCCAACGGCAAGGCCTGATCGGCCGGGCCCCCTGATGGAACGCACCCTCACCCGTTTCGTGCGGTCCCTGCGTGCTGCCGGCATGCAGGTGTCCTCGGCCGAGGCAATCGATGCTGCCCGGGCGCTGGCCCTGATCGGCTACCAGGATCGCCAGACCCTGAAGGACTCGCTGCAGATCGTGATGTCCAAGTGCGAGGAGGACGACGAGGTCTTCGGCGGCCTCTTCGACACCTTCTTTGCACCGGTAGCACAGTCCGAAGCGACCCAGTCCGCGCGGTCGGCTGAAGGCGAAGCAGATGACTCGCAGGACGCAGGCTCTGAGCCGTCCTCGGGCAGTGGCGACGGCGAGCGCGCCGGTCAATCCGGCAGCGACGGTCCGTCCGACACCGATGCCTTCATGGCGCTGGCCCGCTCCAACGACCCCGATGCGATCTCCATGGCGATGGCCAAGGCGGCGACCGCTGCCGGTGCCGACGACATCCGCTTTGCTTCGCAGTCGGCCTATTTCGTGCGCAAGATGCTCGAGCAGCTCGGTGTCGAGCAGCTCGAGGCGCGCCTGCAGGCAACACTGGCCGAGCGCGGAGCCGATGCCCGGCGGCGTGCCCAGGCGCTGATCGATGCCCGCGCACAGATGCAGCATCATGCCCGGGCGCATGTGGAGCAGCGCTTCCAGGTGTTCGGACGCGCGGCCACCGAGTCCTTCATGGACGAGGTGGTGACCGAGCGCGCAATCGGCGAGCTGAGCCAGCGCGACATGGAGCGCATGAAGGTGGTGATTGCCCGCATGGCCAAGCGCCTGGCGGTGCGTCACTCCAAGCCGCGGCGGGTGAAGCTGCGCGGACAAATCGATGTGCGACGCACGCTGCGCGCCAATGCCGGCCTGGGGGGCGTGCCCTTCGAGCTGATCTGGAAGACCAAGAAGAAGGACAAGCCGAAGATCGTCGCGATCTGCGACGTGTCCGGTTCGGTCGCGCAGTACGTGCGCTTTCTGCTGATGTTCCTGCACTCGCTCAACGAGTCGGTCACCGACCTGGAAGCCTTCGCGTTTTCCGCGCGGCTGTATGACGTGAGTCGCACGCTGGAGCGCATGGCCTTCGAGCCGGCGATGGAGCACATCGTGAAGGAGGCCGGAGGCGGTTCGACCGACTACGGTCAGGCGCTGATGGACCTGCAGACCCTCAACTGGGATGTGATCGACCGTCGCACCACGGTGATCGTGCTGGGCGATGGCCGCTCCAACAATGCCGACCCGCGCCTGGACATCTTCGCGGAGATGGCCGATCGCGCCCGGCGCGTGGTGTGGCTGTGTCCCGAGCCGCCGCGTCGCTGGGGCACAGGAGACAGCTGCATGCTGCAGTACGAGCCCTTCTGTTCGCAGCTGTCCTATTGCGCGACAGCCGCCGATCTCGAGCGTGCGGTCGACGAGGTGCTGTCGGCCTACGATTGACCAGTTCTCCCGGAGTCACCGCCATGTCGTCCAGCTCGCCCGCCGCGATGCCCCAGTTCAACGATTTGTTCTCGATCCGCGGCAAGGTGGCGCTGGTCACTGGCGGCTCGCGCGGCATCGGCGAGATGATCGCCGCCGGCTTTCTGGCCGCCGGCGCCAAGGTCTACATCTCGTCGCGCAAGGCCGATGTCTGCGAGGCCACTGCGAAGCGTCTGACTGAAGCCTACGGCGGCACCTGCATCGCGCTGCCGGGCGATCTGTCGCGGCTGCCCGGTATCGAGGAGGTCGGCAATCGGTTGGCGCAGCTCGAGCCGAAGCTCGATATCCTGGTCAACAATGCCGGGGCCTCCTGGGGCGCACGTCTGGAGGACTTCCCGGAGATCGGCTGGGACAAGGTGATGGACACCAACGTGAAGGGCGTGTTCTTCCTCACCCAGAAGCTGTTGCCGCTGCTGCGTGCCGCGGCCGCAGGCGGCGAGCCCTCTC
>JBILSK010000272.1:0-4043 GCA_044372165.1 Burkholderiaceae bacterium
GGCAGTCAAGGCGGCTGGCGGAAACCCGCAGGTCTTCGGCACGCCAACCATCTCGGACGGCATGTCGATGGGCACCGAGGGCATGAAGTACTCGCTGATATCCCGCGAGGTCATCGGTGACTGCATCGAGACTGCCGTGCAGGGCCAATGGATGGACGGGGTGCTGGTGCTGGGTGGCTGCGACAAGAACATGCCGGGCGGCATGATGGGCATCCTGCGTGCCAACGTGCCGGCCATCTACGTCTACGGCGGAACGATCAAGCCGGGCCACTGGAAAGGCAAGGACCTCACCATCGTCTCGATCTTCGAAGCCGTGGGCGAGTTCTCGCACGGGCGCATGAGCCAGGAAGACTTCGAGGGCATCGAGAAGAACGCAGTGCCGGGTACCGGGTCCTGTGGCGGCATGTACACCGCCAACACGATGTCCTCCTCCTTCGAGGCGCTGGGCATGAGCCTGCTGGGCTCCTCGACCATGGCGAACCCGGACGCCGACAAGCTCGAGTCGGCCCAGGAATCAGCTCGGGTGCTGGTTCAGGCGGTCCGCAACAATCTGCGCCCGCTCGACATCGTCACCCGCAAGTCCATCGAGAACGCCGTGACGCTGATCATGGCCACCGGCGGCTCGACCAACGCTGTGCTGCATTACCTTGCCATCGCGCATTCGGCGGGCATCGAATGGTCGATCGACGACTTCGAGCGCATCCGCAAGCGCGTGCCGGTGCTCTGCGACCTGAAGCCCTCGGGCCAGTATGTCGCCACCGACCTGCATCGTGCCGGCGGCATCCCGCAGGTCATGAAGATCCTGCTGGACGCCGGGCTGTTGCATGGCGATTGCATCACCATCACCGGACGCACCCTGGCCGAGGAACTGGCCAAGGTCCCGTCCACGCCTGCTGCCGACCAGCAGGTGATCTTCCCGGTCGACCGCGCGTTGTACGCCCAGGGTCACCTGGCCATCCTCAAGGGCAATCTGTCGCCCGAGGGTGCCGTGGCCAAGATCACCGGTCTGAAAAATCCTGTATTGACCGGGCCGGCCCGCGTCTTCGATGACGAACAGTCCGCCATGAGCGCCATCATGGGTGACCAGATCAAGGCCGGTGATGTCCTGGTGCTGCGTTATCTGGGCCCCAAGGGTGCGCCCGGCATGCCCGAGATGCTCGCGCCAACCTCCGCCATCATCGGTGCCGGGCTCGGTGAATCGGTTGCGCTGATCACTGACGGCCGCTTCTCAGGGGGGACCTGGGGCATGGTCGTCGGTCACGTGGCACCCGAGGCCGCCGTGGGTGGCCTGATCGGACTCATCCAGGAAGGCGATTCGATCACCGTCGATGCCTATCAGCTGCTGCTGCAGCTGAATGTCGATGACGCGGAAATCGCCCGTCGGCGCGCCGCCTGGACGCCGCCCGCGCCCCGCTACACGCGCGGCGTGCTGGCCAAGTTCGCGCGGCTTGCCTCGAGTGCCAGCAAGGGCGCGGTCACCGACCTCTTCGAGGACTGAACCGAGCGGGCAGGAGCCTCGGCTGCGCGTGCGGACGAGGCTCAATTCGAGGCTCAAGTCGAAAAGGGCAGGAAACACCGAACGTCCGGCGTCAACCCGCCTCGGGTCCACCCCGTTTGAGTGGATCGGCCTTCGCCCGCCCGGCCTTGGCCTCCCCTTCCCCGCGACGCTCCCATGAATCGATTCCTGCTGTCTTCGTCCCTTGTCGTCCTGCTGAGCGCCAGCACGGCGGCCTTCGCCGATCCGGGCCTGGCAAAGGCAAGGAACTGTCTGGCCTGTCATGCCAGCGACAAGAAACTGATCGGGCCGTCCTTCAAGGATGTCAGCGCCCGCTACGCGAACGACAAGGACGCGCCCAATCGCCTGGCTCGCAAGATTCGTGAAGGCGGAGTCGGCGCCTGGGGACAGATTCCCATGCCTGCCAACCAGCAGGTGAGCCCCGACGAAGCGCTCACCTTGTCCACCTGGATTCTGTCGGGCGCAAAACCCGGCGGCCGGTGAACCTGCTGACACACGCCGGCCCGCCTCTTGTGGGCTGAGCCGACAATGGGCATTCGATCAGCCCGCCTGATCTGCGGCCGAGGTAAAGGCGTCGGCGAAAAAGTCGTCGGCTGGCAGGCCGCACTCGCTCGTGAACGCCTGCCGCGCTGACTCCACGACAACCGGCGCCCCGCAGGCATAGACCTGATGGCCTGACAGGTCGGGGAGGTCAGCCATGACCGCTCGATGGACGAAGCCTGTCCTACCCTGCCAGGCATCCTCGGGCAGGGCATCCGAGACAACCGGAACATAGACGAAAGACGGCAGGCTCGCCGCCCACTCTCGACACAGGTCATCAAGGTACAGATCGCGAGGGCGGCGCCCCCCCCAGTACAGGGTCACCGGACGGGTATTCGACTTTGCCACCATGTGTTCCACGATCGCCTTGATCGGTGCAAAGCCGGTGCCGCTCGCCACGAACACGATCGGCTTGCGGGGCTCCTCACGCAGAAAGAACGTGCCCATCGGACCTTCCAGACGCAGGATGTCACGAACCTTGATGACCGGCTCGCTGGCACCAAACAGGGCATCGGTGAAGCGACCGCCCGGCATGTGGCGCACATGCAATTCGACCTGATCGCTTGCCTGCGGGGCGCTCGCCATGGAGTAGCTGCGCCGGGTGCCATCCTTCAAGATGAGCTCGATGTACTGCCCCGCCAGATACTGCAGCCGTTCGTTAGCCGGCAGCTGCAGGCGCAATCGCATCACGTCCGGGGCAAGCGGCTCGATGGCGGCGATGCGACAAGGCATCTTTCGCACCGGAATGTCGCCGGCAGCCGAGACCACCCTGGCCTCCAGGTCGAGATCGGACTCTGCCCGCGCGCAGCACAGCAACGCATACCCCTGCACCGCGTCCTCCGGGCGCAGGGCCTGCGGCTGATGCACGCCCTGGTCGAAGCGCCCCTTGACCACTCGTGCCCGACAGGACCCACAGGCCCCGTTCTTGCACCCGTAAGGCAGCACAACCCCATGGCGCAATCCCGCCTCCAGGATCGTTTCGTCCGGTTCGGCGTCGAACTGCTTGCCGCTGGGCAAGACCCTGATCTGAAAGCTCATCTCGTAGAATCCGACGGTGGCAACATTTCTCCCCAATTATCACCCACGCCCGGCACGCGCCCTGCCGCGACGCTTTCGGCGTCCGCGCGTGCTGGTGCTCGGATGCGGCGACGTCGGCCTTCGCTTTGCCCGCCTGTATTCGGCCAGACTGCAGGTGATCGGCGTGGTACGCCGCGATGAGGCATTGCCCGAGGTACGAGCTGCCGGGGCTCGCGCGCTGCAGGTCGACCTCGATGTGCCGGGCGCGGCTCGCCGCTTGCGCGGTCTGGCCGGACGCATCGTGCACAGCATGCCGCCCGCTGCACAAGGGCAGGACGACCTGCGCACCCGGCGCGCGCTGGCCGCCTTGCACGGCCCCAGGCGCTGGGTGTACCTGAGCACCACCGGGGTCTACGGTGATTGCCAGGGGAAGATGTTCGACGAGACCCGACCCGTTGCACCGCGCAACGATCGCGCCATCCGCCGGGTCGCGGCCGAGCGTTTGTTGCGCCGCCACGGCGCGACAAGCGCTCGCCGTGGCGCACGCACCCTGATCCTTCGGGTGCCCGGCATCTACGCCGGCGACCGTCTGCCGATTGATCGACTCAAACGGGGCACACCGGCACTGCTGCCCGATGAGGACGGCTGGACCAACCACATCCATGCCGATGATCTGGCACGCATCGCGTTCGCGGCACTTTGGCGCGGCGGCTCGCAACGCGTGATCCATGCCGTCGACGACAGCGACATCAAGATGGGCGACTGGTTCGATGCCGTGGCCGACGCTCACGGTTTGCCCCGTCCACCGCGTCTCGGCCGCGAGGCCTTGCAGGCTGCGGTGTCACCGATGCTGTGGAGCTTCATGTCCGAATCGCGGCGCCTGTCGAATCGCCGACTGAAGCGCGAGTTGCGCCTGCGATTGCACCATCCCACCGTGCGGGCATTTCTCACGACGCTATCGGCCTGACCG
>JBILSK010000273.1:0-4040 GCA_044372165.1 Burkholderiaceae bacterium
TCGCGATGCTACGCCGGTCACTTCGCAACACCGGGACAGCGATCCATCCCCGGCCTCTGTGCACCGCAACACGCGGCCCCTGCCGACACAAAGAGCTTGACCCTCGATTGGCGGCGCATGCTAGATTCCCGAGCGCAGACAGACCAAAACAAACGAGAACATCTTGCAGTTCCTACAACTGGTCATCAGCGGTATCGCCCAGGGTTGCATCTACGGGCTGATCGCACTGGGCTTCGTGCTCATCTACAAGGCAACCGAAACCGTCAGCTTCGTCCAGGGCGACCTGATGATGATGGGCGGCTTCGTCGGGCTGGCCGCCATGACGATGCTCGGCTTTCCATTCTGGCTGGCCATCCTGGCCGCAATCGCCGCGATGGGCCTGTTCGGTCTCTTCGTCGAACGGCTGGTGATCCGCCCGATTCTCGGTCAGCCTCAGTTCACCATCGTGATGCTGACCATCGGCATCGGCTACATCGTTCGCGGACTCATCACGATGATCCCGGGAATCGGCACCGAAACGCACACCCTGCCGGTGCCTTTCAAGGACGAGATCCTGAAGGCGGGCGAACTGATCTTCGCCGTCGAGCACCTGGTGATCATCGGTGCGACCGCAGCACTGTGCGCCATCCTCTACGCGGTGTTTCGCTTCACCACCATCGGCATCGCGATGCAGGCGTCCTCGCAAAACCAGCTGGCCGCCTACTACATGGGCATTCCGGTCCAGAAGCTCAACGGCCTGGTCTGGGCGCTGGCCGCAGCCATGGCAGCGGTCGCCGGTCTGCTGCTCGCACCGATCACCTTCGTCCACGTGAACATGGGCTTCATCGGATTGAAATCCTTTCCGGCGGCCGTGGTGGGCGGATTCGGAAGCCTGCCGGGCGCGATCGTCGGCGGACTCATCATCGGGCTGGTGGAATCGCTGTCCGGCTTCTACCTGCCAGTCGGCTTCAAGGACATTGCTCCCTACATCGTGGTGCTGCTGATGCTGTGGTTCAAGCCCAACGGCCTGTTCGGCGAAAAACTTCGCAAGAAGGTCTGAACCATGCGATTCACCTTCAAGACCTCCTACGAGCAGGACGTCGCGCTCGCCAAGCACGACGGCCATCGATTCTGGTACGGGCTGCTGGGCATCGTGCTGCTCGCCGCACCGCTGCTGCTGCCCGAGTACTGGCTGGCTCAACTGAGCTTCGTGCTCATCTACTCCATCATCGGGCTGGGCCTGATGCTGCTGGCCGGCTTCACCGGGCAGGTGTCGATCGGCCATGCAGCCTTCATGGGCGTGGGCGCCTATGCACAGGCCTACCTCACCAATCAGGGCGTGCCTTTCGTCTTGGCTCTGGCCGTCGCAACGGCCTTGTCGGCCGTCGTGGGCATCATCGTGAGCGTGCCGGCACTCCGGGTGAAAGGCATCTACCTGGGCATTGCCACGCTGTCCTTCGGCTTCATCGTCGAAGAAGTCGTCGCGCGCTGGGAAGACGTGACCGGTGGCAACGCCGGTCTGAACGTCAAGTCACCCGACATCTTCGGGCTGGTTCTGAGCGGGGACACAGGCTTCTATTACCTGTGCCTGGTGCTGTGCGTGATCACCACGCTGGCGGTCCTCAACCTGTTGCGATCGCCCACCGGACGCGCGTTCGTGGCCATCCGCGACTCCGAGATCTCCGCCCAGAGCATGGGCATCAATCTCGCCTGGTACAAGGGACTGGCCTTTGCGATCTCCGCTGCCATGGCTGGGGTTGCCGGCGCGCTGTACGCCCACAAGATGCGCTTCATCTCACCGGACCAGTTCAGCCTGATCCAGTCGGTCGACCTGCTGCTGCTGGTCGTGGTGGGTGGTCTGGGCTTTGTGCATGGCGCGTTTCTGGGTGCCATCTTCCTGATCACCATGCCGCAGCTGATTGCGCTGGGCAAGGACTACCTGCCCGAGGCCATCGGCGGCGCAGCCGGTCTGCAGGCCGTGATCTACGGGATCGTGCTGGTGGCCTTCGTTCTCTTCGAGCCCATGGGTCTGTATGGGCGATGGCTGAAGATCCGCACCTGGTTCCAGATGTTCCCGTTCTACCGTGCCGGCATGTTCAAGCGGCAAAAGAGCTTCACCAAATCGGACCGCCTCAAATGAGCGACGCCACTCCCCTGCTGACCGCCCGGGACCTGCAGGTCCGTTTCGGTGGCGTGCTCGCGGTCAACAATGTGAGCTTCGACGTCCAGCGCGGCGAGGTGTTCACCCTGATCGGACCGAACGGCGCCGGAAAGACGACCGTCTTCAATCTGATCAGCCGCATCTACACGCCTACCGCGGGCACCTTGAGCTTCGACGGTCAGCCGCTCAATGCGGTGCCGCCCCATCGGATCGCCGAGCTCGGCATTGCCCGCACCTTCCAGAACATCGAGCTCTTCGAGTACGCCACCGTCCTGCAGAATCTGCTGATCGGCGGACACGTGCATCGCAAGACCGGCTTTTTGGCCGAGCTCTTTTTCACCGCTTCGGCGCGGCGCGGCGAGCTGCACGCGCGCGAAGATGCCGAGCGCATCATCGAATTTCTCGACCTGCAGCGCTACCGTGACACGCTGGTCGCCGGCCTGCCCTATGGCGTGCGCAAAGTGGTCGAACTGGCTCGTGCGCTGTGCACCCGGCCCAAGCTGCTGCTGCTCGACGAACCCTCCTCGGGGCTGAATGTCGAAGAGACCGACGGCATGGCCTTCTGGATCCAGGACATCAAGAACGAACTGGGCATCACCGTCCTGATGGTCGAGCACGACATGACACTGGTCTCCAAGGTGTCCGATCGAGTACTTGCCATGAACCAGGGCGAAAAGCTGGCCATCGGAACCCCGCGCGAAGTCCAGTCCGATCCGCGAGTGATCGAGGCCTATCTGGGATCGGCCGAAGACATGTCCTTCCTGCGCCGGCCGCAGCCCTTTGTCAGGAAGCGCACGTGATGGAAGCGACCAACCTGCTCAAGCTTGCCAACGTCGAGAGTTCCTATGGCCCCATTCGCGCCATCCGCGGTGTGAGCCTGGAAGTCGACCGCGGCGAGATCGCCACCGTGCTCGGCTCCAACGGTGCGGGCAAGACCACCATCCTCAAGACCATCTCCGGCATCATCGACCCGCGTCGCGGCAGCATCGAATTCAAGGGTGAATCGATCACGGCTGCCGACCCGGCCCTGATCGTCCAGAAAGGCCTGTCCCATGTACCCGAGGGGCGTGAAGTCTTTCCGCTGCTGTCGGTGCGTGACAACCTGCTGATGGGGGCCTACACCCGCAAGGACCGCGACCAGGTGTCGCGCGACATCGAAACCGTCTTTGGCTACTTCCCCATCCTCAAGGAGCGGGCCGCCCAGGACGCCGGCCTGCTGTCGGGTGGCCAGCAGCAGATGCTGTCGATTTCCCGCGCCATCATGGCCGCACCCGAGCTGATCCTGCTCGATGAGCCGAGCCTGGGGCTGTCGCCGCGCCTGACCAAGGAAATCTTCGAGATCATCGTGCGGATCAATCGTGAGCGGGGCACCTCGATGCTGCTGGTCGAGCAGAACGCGAACATGGCACTCAATGCGGCCGACTACGGCTACGTGCTCGAGAACGGGCGCATCGTCATGGAAGACGATTGCGCCACCCTGCGCGAGAAGGACGACATCAAGGAGTTCTATCTCGGCATGAAGGAAACCGGCGTGCGCGGCGAGCGGCGCTGGAAAAAGAAGAAGACCTGGCGATGAGCACACTCGATCCGCATCGCATCGTCCACGGCTCGCAGTTCGGCTGGCAGCCGGACACCCTGCCGTTCGACACCATCCCCAAGATGTTCTGGCAGCGTGTTGCCGAACACGGCGACGCACCGATGATGCGTCAGAAGGACCTCGGCATCTGGCGCGGCTACAGCTGGAACGATGTCGGGCGCATTGCCAACGAGATCGGTGCGGGTCTGGTGAGTCTGGGCTTCGAGCCCGGCGAAGTGGTCTCGGTCCTGGCCAACACACGCCGCGAATGGGTCTGGACCGATCTGGCCGTGCTCACCATGGGCGGCGTGTGCAATGGCATCT
>JBILSK010000274.1:0-4036 GCA_044372165.1 Burkholderiaceae bacterium
CTTGAGCATGGTCAGACCCAGCAGCAGCAGACCGAGCCCGAGCAGGCCGAACACCAGGTGCCGGAAGCGATCGCTTTGATCAAGCCCAAGGAAAAACCACAGCCCGACCAGCCCCAGCAGGATGAGTACCATGCTCTGGATGTTGACTGCTGCCAGCAGGACCAGCGCGGAAGTTCCCAGGTTGGCCCAGGCCAGCATCGGCAAGGCGCGAGCCATGTTCAAGGCCCCCGAAGCCACGAGCCCGGAGGTCACGAAAGTTGCCGCCCCGGTCGATTGAGTCACCGCACCGAACAGCAGGCCGACCATTTGAGGCGCGATCGGCCGGCCCAAAGCGCGCACCAGCACCGCGTGAAAGCGACTGCCTCCCAACTGGCGCACATGCGCACTGAGCACACGCATGCCGATGAAGAACAGGCCCAGTCCCGCCCAGGCCGTGATGCCCGTGCTGTTCATCGCGTCAGTGCCGACTGCCTGAGAATCCGCCAGAGCACCAGCGCGACGATCATCAGGGCCGCGACAATGACCACCCAGATCACCTGGGACAAGGTCTCGAACCAATCGCGCTCGGCATCGCGCATGATGTCCAGCGCCTCGTTCGAGGCAGCCACCATGGCCAGCGGAATCGCATCGAGGCGCTCGCCCAGGTTCCTGTCGGCGCCCTTCACGATGCGGTCGGCCAGCGCGGGCTGCCAGGCGCCGCCTGCAGTGGCAGCCTCCAGTGCACGCTCGTAGGTCAGGTTGAGTCGGGTCACTTCCGCGATGATCCCGGGCACATTGACCGTATCGTCCAGCTGAAAGACCTGCCGCTGCTGCCCGCCTCGCGTGGTGAGCGTGAGCCCGGCCAGACGCTCGGGCAGCGCCTGCAGCAAGGTGACTGTTTCCTGCTTGCGAGCCTGAAAGGCAGCGAGGTAGCGTTCGCGCTCGTCCGTGTCGTGGCCCCGTAGCAGGATGTTCTTCCACTCCTGAATCTGTGTCTTGAAGCTGGCCTGCGCCCGGCGGGAGTGGTCCACCGTCGCCGCCCCTTCAATCAGCGTGCGCTCGGCGCGCTGGTGAAAAGCATTCAACGACCACACGGCAAACAACCCGGCAATGCCGGTGCACAAGACCATCAGCAGCATCACGCTGCCCAGGTTGATCAGAGAGCGGCGCAATTCGAGCCGATCGGCAGTGGAAGCAGGGGCCATCTGGAAAACTCGATCAGGCGGGTTGGAGGCGCAAAGCCCCTCTTGACACGGGGCGAGCCAATGACGGGCAAGCCGAGTATGCGAGATGAATATGCCAGTGCGATGACAGCCGCGCGGGCGTCAGACTCTATTACTGCTGCTCGTCGGCCACCGGCTCACAGGGGCAGGTCATGGAAAAGATCCATGATCGAGCAAGCCCGCGGCCGGATCATGGCAGACGCTTTGCAAGCACGGTCTCAAGCCCCAGGCTCGCCGCCTCGACGGCCCCCGCGACATAGCCCGTGAACTGGGGCGACCATTCGCTTCCGATGCCCACCAACCGTCCAGCCCAGGCTCCGGTAGGAGCTCCCCTGGCCGGAGCTCCCGGGTGTTGGCCAGCACCGTATCCATCAGCCGCCGTGGCAGTACACGGATCCACGGCCCAGTCCTTGAACAGCTCCGCTGTGGGGTGTGCTGCCGGTAAGCCAAACAAACGAGCCAATTGCGCGCGGCAGTGCGATCTCAGCAGCGCCTCGGTCACGCCCTGGCGCAGGTTTGTCGGAAGGCTGAAGAAACCGAATAGTGCGGCAGCGCCGTCCGGCATCGACGCATCATGGATTTCAGCCAAGGGGCCGCAGGCACTGCGCGCTTCGCCCGACAAGCCCTGTTCGCGCCAGAACGGTCGCTCGTAGACTGCGAAGTACTTTGCGTGGGGCGCCATCCAGGTGGCTGTGGCCTGCCAGGTCTGCGCCAAGGTCGCGGGCAGTGCCGGGGTGAAAGCGATTCGCTCCACGACCAGGCGCGGCGGCATCGCCAGCAATACCTGCCCGACACGCCAGATGGTCGCCTGACCGCTCGCGTCCTCGCTGACGAGGTCCACCTCATCGCCCGTGCATCGCATGCGCCGCACGGTCTGGCCCGTCGCGATCCTTGTCCTGTCCAGGCGTTGGTGCAGGGCGTCGATCAGCGACCCCATGCCGCCCAACAGCCGCATCGAGGGCGGTGAGTTCACGTAGCCCCGCATCCGCACGGGTGACCCATGCGGCGAGCGCTCGACCATCATGTCACCCGTCTCGTGCTGCTCGAAGCGCTCCAGGTCCAGTTGCTGCACAAGACGGTCCAGCTGTTGCTGGTAGCCGGGCCAGAACCACGATGGGCCGAGATCGAAACGGTCTGTTGTGCGAACTGACGTGGGGTCATGCCCGGCCCCTTGCGCCAGTGCGGGCAAGGACAGAATGCGCCCGCCCAGGGTGTCGCGAGCCTCGATCACCTGCCAGTCCGTGATGCCATGCTGTTGCAGCAGCCATGCCGCGTACAGGCCGGCAAGGCCGCCGCCGACGATGGCGATTTCTGCGCGGCGCATGGTCGTGCCGATCATGTCACGCCGGGCAGGTGCCCAGTCTTGACGATCTTGCGCAGCCGCGCGTGGACGCTCTCGCTGGCGTTGGTCGTGTAGAAGCAAGCCCCGCCCGAAGCGGGCCTGAGACACACGGGCAGGCCCGCGGAGCGGGATGCCAGTGAGGCACAGGCCACTGGGCCACTGGGCCACTGATTCGACGCTCGCCCGTCAGCCTCCAGGGCCGTCGGTCATGATGTAGCCCATCAGGTCGCCGACGTTGAGCTGCAGGTCGCGAATAATGTCCTTGACGACGTCTCCGATGGAGATCACGCCCACGACCTTGCCCCCGTCCATGACCGGCAGATGGCGAAAACCCTTCCCGGCCATCAGACCCATGCAGGCGTCCACCCGGTCCGCCAACTTGACGGTAATCGGGTTACGCGTCATGACTTGGCTGATCATCGTTTGCTTCGCATCGAGCCCCGGCAACAGCACTTTGATGGCGCAGTCACCCTGGGTCACGATACCGACCAGCACCCCGTCGTCAATCACGAGTACTGAGCGCACGCGGTTGTCTCGCATCTGCAGTAACGCGTTGACGACCTGATCGTCAGATCGAACGCTTATGAGGGTGCCGTCTTTCTGGGCCAGCACGCTTTTGACAGTGGTCATCGATATCCTCTCTGTTGGGCAGTCGAGTGGCAGGTTGGAAATTGTGCACGGAACTGGCGATTTTCGCAGCTTTGCTGCACCGCGACAGGGTCACCCAAGCCCATCGAAGGTACCCGAGAGCTGCCGACCGAAAAAGTGCTCGTGGATCGAAACGCGTGCTCAGTCGGCCTCGGGCTTGATGGCTTGGTGTGAATCGCGGCTGGATATTGGCTTCATGCCATTGGCACCACCTCGAAACGCAACGGGCGCACAATGAACTTCACATGAACACCATCCCACACACCCAAGCGACCCAGGCCACCCTGGCGCCGGCCCTGAATGCAACTGTGCACGCGTTAGGCGAAGGCGCAAGGCGTTTCGTTTTGTATGCCGCAAGTCCGATCAACCACGTTGGTGGCCAGGTCGATGCACCGCACGGCGACAAGAACGAGCCGAGACATGCCAGCACATCCGACGCGTCGGGTCAGCCCGTCGATACGCCTGTTCCCAGCTCGGTAGAACTGCCTGCGGCGGTGCTGCTGATCCACAGCATCAACGCCGCCGCCTCGGCCGCCGAGGTACGCCCGCTGTTCGAGGTGCTGCGCGGCGAGCGCCTGGTCACCGCGCCCGACCTGCCCGGCTATGGCCTGTCACCGCGAGACAACCAGCCCTACACGCCACGCGGCATGACCGACGCCGTACTCGCCGCCGCTCGCTGGACCTCCGCCCAGACCGGTGGGCAGCCCATCCATGCCATGGCTGTGTCACTGGGCACCGAATTCCTGGCCCGTGCCGCCATTGAAGCGCCGACGCTCTTCGCATCGCTCACTTTGATCAGCCCCACCGGCTTGCGGGGTGGCCAGAACCTGCGCGGCCCGACCGG
>JBILSK010000011.1:0-12926 GCA_044372165.1 Burkholderiaceae bacterium
TTCGACCATGTCGTGGCGATGGACTCGCTCATCCATTACGAGCCCGCCGACGTCGTCCATGCGCTGGGCGCGTTGTCGGTGCGCACGGTCGATTCGATCATCATCACCTTCGCCCCGCGCACGGCGCTGCTGGCGTCGATGCGGGTGGTGGGGCGGGCGTTTCCGCGCTCCGACCGGGCCCCGTCGATTGTGCCCGTCGCCGAGAGCAGGCTGATCAGGGCGATCGCCGAGTCGCGCACGTTGCATGGCTGGGAGCCGGCGGGCATGCAACGGGTCTCCAGCGGCTTTTACACCTCGCAGGCCCTGGAGTTGAGGCACAACGGATGAGGTCCTCGCGATTCAGCCGAGTGCTGCGCCAGATGCCGGCGCACTACCTGCCCTTTGCCGATGCGGCAAGTGTCGGGCTACCGCTGGCACGGTTGCTGCGGCTGTCGCTCTTTCAGGTGACGGTAGGCATGGCCACGGCGCTGATCGTGGGCACCCTGAATCGCGTGATGATTGTCGAACTCGGCGTGCCTGCCTGGCTCGTGGCCGCGATGGTGGCCTTGCCGCTGCTGGTCGCACCGATGCGCGCCTTCACCGGGTTTCGGTCCGACACCCACCGCTCGGCCTTTGGCTGGCGACGCGTGCCATTCATCTGGACCGGGACGATGCTGCAGTTCTTCGGGCTGGCGATCATGCCTTTTGCCCTCCTGGTGCTCTCGGGGCTGGGAGAGGTGCCGGTGCCCGCGGTGGTGGGTCAGCTGGCCGCCGCGCTCGCCTTCCTGGTGGTGGGGCTGGGGCTGCAGACTGCGCAGACCGCAGGCCTGGCCCTGGCGACCGACCTGGCCAGCGAAGACACACGGCCCCGGGTGGTCGCGCTGATGTACGTGATGCTGCTGCTGGGCATGGTTGGCAGTGGCGTGCTCTTTGGTGTGTTGCTCGCCGAGTTCACGCCCAAGCGGCTCATCCAGGTGGTGCAGGCGGCTGCGCTCGTCACGCTGGCCCTTAATGCGGTGGCGCTTTGGAAGCAGGAGCCCCGCGATCCGGCTCGCGCTGCGGCGCTGAAATCCGCGCCCCGTCCAGTATTTCGCGACACGTGGCGTCGCTTCATCTCCAATGGCCGGGCCAAGCGCTTCCTCTGGTCGGTGGGCCTGGGCACCGCCGCCTTCAACATGCAGGACATCGTGCTCGAGCCTTATGGCGGCGAGATCCTGCACCTGAGCGTCGGGGCCACCAGCCTGCTGACCGCGCTGCTGGCCGGTGGTTCGCTGCTGGGCTTCGCGCTGGCTGCGCGCGTGCTGGCGCGCGGAGCCGACCCGCTACGGGTGGCGGCCTATGGCGCACTCGTCGGCCTCCCGGCCTTTTCGGCGGTGATTTTTGCGGCGCCCCTGGAGGCCGGCTGGCTATTCAGGCTGGGCGCAGGCCTGATCGGATTCGGTAGCGGCATGTTCTCGGTGGGTACGCTCACCGCCGCCATGCGCATGGAAGAGCGCGAGTTCGTCGGCCTGGCACTGGGCGCCTGGGGCGCGGTACAGGCCTCGGCAGCGGGCCTGTCGATTGCCGCGGGCGGAATCCTGCGCGACGTGGTGACTGGCCTTGCTCAAGCGGGTGCCTTGGGCGACGCGCTGAGCTCGGCGGCCACCGGATACGGCGTCGTGTATCACATCGAGATGTTGCTGTTGTTTGTCACCCTCGTTGCCATCGGTCCGCTGGTCGGGCGCGGATGGGCGGCCCACCCGCCTGAACACAAGTTCGGGCTCGCCGAACTGCCGGGCTAGTCGGCTCTTTCCTGACGGAGAATCATCATGCCAGTAGGTGCCATCACCGGATACGTGGATCTCGCACAGATCCTTCTGTACGCGTTCTGGTTGTTCTTTGCGGGGCTCATCTATTACCTCGCACGCGAAAATCACCGTGAAGGCTATCCGATGGAATCGGACAGCCTGGGCCGTGCCGTGATCACAGGCTGGCCTGTGCCGCCACCCAAGACCTTCAAGCTCGCCGGCGGTATCGACCATGTCGTGCCTGATCCGCGCAAGAACGAGCCGCCGCTGGCGGCACGCCACACCGGATCGTCACCGGGCTCGCCGATCGAGGCGACTGGTGATGCCATGCTTGACGGCGTGGGGCCTTCGGCGTGGGCCAACCGCGCTGACGTGCCCGACCGCACCGCTGCGGGCGACCCGTTGATCGTGCCGCTGCGCGTGGCAGTCGGCTACTCGGTGGCCAAGCAGGACGTAGATCCACGCGGCCTGCCGGTGATCGCGGGTGACGGCAAGCCGGCCGGCACCGTGCGCGAATTGTGGGTCGATACCGCGGAGATGATGTTCCGCTATCTCGAGGTGGAGACCACCGGCGGGCGTCGCGTGTTGCTGCCTGTACCCTTTGCGCGGATCCGTCGTTCGGCCGTGGAAGTGAACTCGCTGTATGCGCATCACTTCGCGCAGGTGCCGGCCACCCGCAGCATGGATCAGGTCACCATGCTGGAGGAGGAGAAGATCACCGCCTACTACGGCGGCGGCACCTTCTACGCCGATCCGAAACGGTCGGAGCCGCTGCTGTGAGTGGCAATGGACACGAGCACGAGTACGAGCCCCAGCTCGGGCTGCCCGAACGCCTGCCTGCCGACGAGCGCATCCTGTGGCAGGGCTCGCCCGAACTCGGTCCGATGCTGCGTCGGGTCTTTCATCTGCCTCTGGTCGCAGCCTACTTCGCCACCCTGCTGGGCCTGAAGGGCTTCGATGTGCTGCCCCGTGCGGTGTCGCTGACGGACGCGATGCTGCAGATGGTCACGCCGGTGCTGGTGAGTCTCATCGGTCTGGGCACCCTGGCATTGCTCGCCTGGCTCACCTGTCGCACGACGGTCTACACGCTGACCGATCGCCGTGTGGTGATGCGAATCGGCATCGTGCTCACGCTGACCTTCAACCTGCCGCTGGTTCGCGTCCAGTCGGCCGACCTGCGTCGCATCGATGCCGACCGGGGCGATATTGCCTTGACCCTCTCGGGGCCCGACCGGATCGCCTGGCTGCATCTGTGGCCCCATGCGAGGCCCTGGCATCTGGCGCGTCCGCAACCGATGCTGCGCGGCATCCCCCAGGCCGCCGAAGTGTCGGCCCTGCTGGCTCAGGCCTGGAGCACCGAGCGGGTGCGGCATGCCGATCAGACGATGGCCACAGCGCCCACCGCGGTGCCGCCTGTGACCGCACCGTCGTCGGCTGCCGCTGCGGCGCGTCTGTCGCCGTCGGCCCATCATCCCGACCTGAGCGCGGCCGCATGAGCCAACACAACGCCCTCGCAAGCGCACCCGTGACGCCCGACAGCTTTCCACGCGGGATCCTGTGGGCGGCTGGCGGCATGATCGCGCTGTCGCTCATCAGCGTGGGCTGGGTCCGTCTGACGGGCAACGGGCCGGACCAGTTACGTGCAGCCGGTCGCGACCCCCTCACCGGTGCGCCGGTTGTCGAGCGATCGCTGCGCTTCGAGGATCGCGCCGACGGGGCGGTCGCGGTCATCGATGCAGCCAGTGGTCGCACGGTTGTTGAATTACACGGCGAACAGGGCTTCGTGCGCGGTTCACTGCGTGCGCTGACCCGTGAGCGCAAGATGCGCGAACTCGGCGCCGAGCAGCCCTTCGAGCTCATCGCCCACGCCGACGGGCGGCTGACGCTGCACGACCCGGCCACTGGCAAGCGGATCGAACTCGAGTCCTTCGGGCCGAGCAACGCCGCCAACTTCTCCCGCCTGCTCCCGCAGCCGGGTCGCACCACGCCCTGAACGGGGAGTCCGAGATGTCCAGCACCCACGCCATCAATTCACCCGATGCAGCTGCCGACAAGGCACGCGAGGAAACCCTGCTCAGCCCGCGCTTCTACACCACGGACTTCGCGGCGATGGACCGGCTGGACGTGTCGTCAGTCCGCGCCGAGTGGGACGCGATGATGGCCGAGTACGAAGGCGACAACAACCACGATCACTTCCAGCGCGGTCCCGACTTTGTCGAGGAGGTGGCGGAGCGCTTCGGTGCCCTCTCGCCCGAGTTGCGCCAGGAGTTCATCGACTTCCTGATCACCTCGGTGACCTCGGAGTTCTCGGGCTGCATCCTGTACAACGAGATCCAGAAGAACGTCACCAATCCGGACATCAAGACGCTGATGCGCTTCATGGCGCGCGACGAATCGCGTCATGCGGGCTTCATCAACCAGTCGCTCAAGGACCTGGGCATCGGTCTGGACCTTGGGGGCCTCAAGCGGACCAAGGCTTACACCTACTTCAAGCCCAAGTACATCTTCTACGCAACCTATCTGTCGGAAAAGATCGGCTACGCGCGCTACATCACCATTTACCGACAGCTCGAGCGCAACCCCGACAAGCGATTCCACCCGATCTTCAAGTGGTTCCATCGCTGGTGCAACGATGAGTTCCGGCACGGCGAATCCTTCGCCCTGATCATGCGGGCCAACCCGCACCTGCTGCGGGGCGGCAACCTCCTGTGGATCCGCTTCTTCCTGCTGGCGGTGTACGCGACCATGTATGTGCGCGACCATACCCGGCCGATGCTGCATCAGGCGATGGGGCTGGAGTCCACCGACTACGACTACACGGTGTTTCGCATCACCTCGGAGATCTCACGGCAGGTGTTCCCGATCACACTGGATATCGACCATCCGGCGTTTCGCCGCGGCATGAACCGGCTGGTGAGTGCGCAGGCCGGCATCAATTCAGCCCGTGCCCAGGGTGGCGTGATGGGAGCGCTCAAGCGGGCGAAGTGGTCGGCGGTGGGGGCCTTCACCTTCGCCCGGCTCTTTGTGCTGCCAGTGCAGCGCCATGAGTTGCCGACCAGCGTGCGGACCGCCGCGGCCTGGTGACGCGACAGGCCGCCCTGCTTCCCACTGCAACCGACAGCGCCCCCGCATGTCCGAACTCCTGATCGCCGTCGCGTTCGCCATCTTCGTGTGGTGGTTCAGCACCGGGCTGGTGATGCTGCTCGATGGGCTGCCCTGCGGCACCTTCCGTTGGAGCCTGCTGATCTCGAGCCTGCTCGCGGTCGCGGCGATGGTGGGCCTGGTGCGGGCCTCCGCGCAGACGACGGTGGCGGCGAGCTACTGCGGCTTCACCTGTGCGCTGCTCATCTGGGGTTGGCACGAGCTGAGCTTTCTCACAGGCTGGATCACCGGACCCCGCAAGCAGCCGTCACCGGACGATGCCGGTCGGCGCGAGCGCTTCGGCCATGCAGTGGGCGCGATCCTGTGGCACGAACTGGCGATCGCTGCAGTCGGTGTGGCGATCCTGTTGCTGACCCATGATGCGCCCAACCGGGTCGGTGCCTGGACCTTTCTCGTGCTGTGGGTCATGCGCATCAGTGCCAAGCTGAATCTCTTCTTGGGGGTTCGCAACACCGGACGCGAGTTGCTGCCCGAGCACCTGGCCTATCTTGGCAGCTTTTTCCGGCGTCGCTCGATGAATGGCCTGTTCCCCTTCTGTGTCGGCGCCTCGGTGCTGATGTTGGCGGCGATCACCCAGCAGGTGCCGCTGCAGGAACGTTCCTGGGAGGCGGTCGGTCTGGTCCTCGTGGCCACGCTGCTGGCCCTGGCCATCGTCGAGCACCTGCTGATGATGCTGCCGCTGCCATCGACCGCGCTGTGGCGCTGGGCGCTGCGCGGGCGTGATGCCTCGGCAGCGGCCCACCGCACCCCGGTGGCTTGAGCGGCGACCCGGCGGATACCCTTATGACAGCCAGCAACCAGCCCCCTGACCTTGTTGCGGACCAAGCCTCCCAGGCCGTATCGACGAGGGTCGACGAGCAGTCGTTACGCACGCTGATGCGGGGTGGCTCCAAGACCTTCTTTGCCGCGTCGCTGCTGCTGCCCGCACGGGTGAGGGCCAGTGCCACCGCGCTCTACGCCTTCTGCAGGCTGGCCGACGATGCGATCGATTTGGGCGACGACAAGCACGCCGCGGTCCGCGACCTGACGCAGCGTCTGGATGCCATCTACCGCGGGCAGCCGCGCGACATCGAGGCCGATCGCGCGCTGGTGCCCGTGGTGGTCCGGCACCGTATTCCCCGCGCCCTGCTCGATGCGCTCATCGAAGGCTTCGTCTGGGATGCGCAGGGCCGTCAATACGAGACGCTGACCGATCTGCAAGCCTATGGCGCGCGCGTGGCGGGGACGGTGGGCGCGATGATGGCCTTGATCATGGGGGCGAGATCGCCCGGTGCGCTGGCCCGTGCCTGCGAGCTGGGGGTGGCGATGCAACTCACCAACATCGCCCGCGACGTCGGTGAGGATGCCCGTGCCGCGCGCTTGTTCCTGCCGAGGCAGTGGCTGCGCGAGGCCGGTGTCGATCCGCAAGCTTGGCTGCGTGACCCGGTGTTCGACGATACCATCGCCTCGGTCATCGACCGCCTGCTGCACGCGGCCGACGACCTGTACTTGCGGGCCCAGGGAGGCATCGGTGCCCTGCCCCGCGACTGTCGGCCGGCGATCCGCGCCGCGCAGACGGTGTATGCCGAGATCGGCCAGCAGGTGCGTCGCCTGGCACTCGATTCGGTGAACCACCGGGCGGTGGTGCCAGGTTCGCGCAAGCTCGTTCTGATCGCCCAGTCCACCGGAAGCTGGCTGCTGCCACCGCGCGCAACCCTGCCCGAGCCCCGGCCCCTGCCAGCGATCCAGTTCCTGGTCGATGCTGCCGTGGCCGGCGAGGCGAGCGATGCGACGGTGCCTGCGTCGAGTGCGCGCGTCGCTGTGCCCTCACGCTCGTTCGACGAGAAGATGATCTGGGCCAGCGATCTGTTCGCGCGTCTGGCCGAGCACGATCGCTCGCCGCGTTGACCCGCGCCCCTGTCCTGACAGTGTGACCGCCGCCTTGGCCATGGACACAGCGCACAAGCTGCTCGAAGCCCTGCTCTTTGTGGTGCTGGGGGTGGCCTTCTACGTCTGGCAGATGCGGCAGATCCGCCGTGACCGCGCTGATGCAGCACGCAAGGCCGACGCTGAGACCGGTGGGCCCGATGGGAGACAGCGGTGAGCACCTCGGTCAAGACCCTGCACGTGCTCAGCGCCTGCCTCTTCCTGGGCAACGTGATCGTGAGCGGCACTTGGGCTGCGCTGGCCGAGCGCACGCGCGACCACAAGATCATCCAGTTCAGCAATCGGCTGGTCCTCATCACCGACTTGCTGTTCACGCTCACCGGCGCGCTGGGCGTGGTGATCACCGGCACGCTGATGGCCGGACCACTGGGCGGCGAGGCGGTTCATCCGTGGATTCGCTGGTCGTACATCCTGTTCGGTTTGTCGGGGCTGATCTGGGCGATCGTGCTGGTGCCGATCCAGCTCAAGCAACGTGCCCTGCTGGCGCGCTCCGACCGGATCACGCCGGAGTATCTCTACTGGTCGCGGGTGTGGCAGATCAGCGGTGCGCTGGCCACGCTGCTGCCCCTGCCGATCCTGTACTTCATGGTCTCCAAGGCGGTCTGAATCGATGATTCGGTCGGTGCCCTCACTGAAGGGGCAGGTGGTGCTGATCACCGGCGCCGGCTCGGGCATCGGCGCAGCCGCCGCGCGCGAATGCCTGGCACGCGGTGCGCATCCGGTGCTGGTGGACATCGACGAAGTGCCCCTTCGCAGTCTGGCTGTCGAGTTGGGCGACAACACGGTGGCCCAGGTGGCTGACGTGGTGAACCCGTCGGATTGCGAGGCTGCGGTGCGGGCGACGATCGATCGGCACGGGCGACTGGACGTGGTGTGGGCCAATGCTGGCATCGCCTCGTTTGGCACACTCTCGCTGGTGGAGCCGGCAGCGTGGCGACGCGTCATCGACGTCAATGTGATCGGTGTCTTCAACATCGTGCGTGCCGCGCTGCCTGAAGTGATCGCGCGGCGCGGCTACATAGCGGTCACCGCGTCCTCGTCTTCGTTTGCGCATCCGCCGGCGCTCTCGGCCTACGCCGGGTCGAAGGCCGCGGTCGAGGCGCTGTGCAACGCCTGGCGCATTGAACTCGCCGAGCAGGGCGTCGGGGTCGGTGCGATCCACGCCGGCTGGGTGCGCACCCCGCTGGTCACCGAAGGTGCGCAGCATCCGGGGTTCGTTCGTCTGCGCAAAACCATGCCGCGTTTCATCAATGCCGAGGTCGATGCACAGGTGGCCGCGCGGGCGATGGTCGATGGCATCGCGCGCCGTGAACGGCGTATCTGGGTACCAGGCTGGGTGCGTTGGCTGCACTGGCTGCGGCCGTTGTTGCACACGCCGATGGCCGAACGCGAACTGCTGCGCGCCGCGCCCGAGATCGAGCGCCACTGTCGTGAGGGGCTTGCGGCCGAGGGTGCGCTGGCCGCCTCATTCGGGCCGCGTGAGCGGGAGCGCGCCATGGAGCGGCTGCGCCAGGCGTCGCGCGCGGACTGAGCTTGTGCGCTGATTCGATCGCCTCGGGCATCGTCGTCGATGGGGCGATGCATGCAGCCGATGCGGCTAAGCGATGCGCGGCATCTTCCAGGGCAGCATCAGTCGCACCGGCATCGAGACCAGCCGCGGCATCGAAATCGACTCGTGAATCGCAGTGACTGGCTCGCCCAGCAAACCGCAGCTCAGCGTCGAGCGCACGTAGAAGGGTGTGTCTTCCAGTGTCTGCAGGACCCGCGCGGGATGCGCCGGCTCGGTGCGCACGCCGCGGGCGATCCGCCAGCCTGATGCCGGCAGCCGCTGGCGAGGCGGTGCGTCGAAGGCCACGTGATGCCCGCTGGCGGCAAAGCGCTCGGCAATCACGCGGTCCGGTCCGCTGCGCGGGCGCACGTCGTAGATCACCGCGGTGCTGCCGTCGGCCAGCCTTGCACGTGACCAGTCCCAGTCGTGAAAGGCCCGGTCGATCGGTTCGTCACCTTCATTGGAATCGAGATAGGCCGAACCGGACCAGCGTACCGTGGGATGCTCGAGCTCGACCTCGATGCGCGCGCAGGGAGCGATCGGTCCCCACCGGTGAAGACCGCCGGCATCCAGGCCGGTGAAGAAGCGGCACAGCCCCTCGCTGTGCAGCCGGATGCGTCCCCGGACGCGGCGCGGCCAGGGCGCTGCCCGTTCATCGAATTCGACGACAAGGCTCTGCGAATCCCAGGCCATGCGACTGGGACCCACCGCGAATTCCCGGGCAGTGCGCCGCACGCTGCGCCGGCCGCGCTCGGTCATGGCCCAGCGGCGACCCGCTTCGCCATACAAGGCCACGTTCAGGGCGCAGTGGTCGTCGGGGTCGCCACGACCGCGTGCCCGCGCCCAGGCGTAATAGGGCGAGAAAACACTGCCCACGAAAGCGATGATGCTCAGGCCATGGCGGCCGTCATCGCTCAGGGCGTCCAGGTACCACCACAGGTATCCACCCGGTGGCACCGATTGATCGAACCGGGGTTCACCCCGATCGTTGCGTCCGCCGTTCACCGTCAGCCAGGGTATTGCGGGGACATCGGCACGGGCTGTGCCGCACCGATGTCAGGGTCCGCATCACGATGAGCCGGTTGAGGCCGGTGTGTGCATTGCGCCTCACCGGCGGGCCGGCCAATCACCTTACTTCGAGGCGCCTGCAGTCCCAGCGGCCGCGGCGGGCGTGGCTGAGGCGTCACCTGCCGGTACCATTCCGGTCGCCGCTGCCGCAGGAGCCGATGCCGCTGCAGCAGGCGCAGCAGAGACGTAGGCAGCTGTGATCGGGCCGAGCCACTCGGGATGGTGCTGAGCCATCCGTGCCCCGTTCAACGGCTTGCTTGCGCCCTGGTGGCAGGTTCCGCAGCCCACCTTGGCCACGTCACCAGTGGGCCCCTTGCGGTTGGCCGGGAAGGCGCCGGTGAGCGGTCCGAGGTAGTCGTTGTTCAGGTCCCGCGCCATGCGGATCCCGTACCAGGCGGTGGCGCGCTGCGGGGGCGAGATCTCCCACGACTGGAAGGACTGTGTGTTGTGGCAGTAGGTGCAGTTCACGCCCAGCGACTGCGACATGTGCATCATCAGCCCGTAGGTGTGTTCGGCCTGCTTGGTCGACGCCGAATTGCCCGCCGAACCGAAGCGGGCGAGCGCCTCATTGCCATTGACACGGATCGGTCGCGCGTCCTTCAGGTAGTCGTTGAGCACGTCGTTGGGCAGTGAGGACCAAGCCACCGTCGGCGAGGGCGCATTCTGTCCGGCCAGATCGCCCAGCAGCGAACTCGCGTTGGCCCGATCAGGCTGCTTGAACCAGACCTGGTTGGGCACCGGCTGACCGCGATGGCAGGTGTAGCAGGTCACGCCGGTGGCGCCAACGTGTGACTGCCAGTCGGCGTTGATGTGCTGATTCATTTCGACCATACGCCGCGCGACCACCTTGGTGTACTTGGAGTCGTCAGCGAGGTTCTGCGGGTTGTGGCAGTAGTTGCAGCCCTCGTTGGGCGCCACCCAGGCGGTCATTGCCGCCATCACCCGAATGAACTGACCGACACTCAGGTCACCGAGCACCTTCACGTTCTGGTAGACGTCCTTGGCACGCGGGCCTTCGCCACTCGCGGGGGGCAAGGCGTCAGGTGCCTGGTGCAAACCCGCCTGCTGCGCGAGCAGCCGCGGGTTGGAGACGTGCTCCATACCCGTGCCGCGATAGCCGTTCTGGACGGTGTCGACGGGCGGCCGCTCACAACCGGCCAGGGTGGCCGCCGCCAAGATCGGCAGCAGCAACGCACGAACAGACATGAGGGCTCTCATCACTTGCCTCCCGAGACTTTGATCTCGACGCGGCGGGCCACCGGATCCTCACCCGATATGTTCGCTTCGGTCTGAAGCGGCTTATCGAGCACAAGGCGGTCCTCGCCGATGCCGGCCTTGGCCATGAAGTCGCGCACCGCGAGGGCACGTCCCTTCGCCAGCCCCTGGTTTTGCGCCAAATCGCCGGTTGCCGAGTGGTAGCCGGAGATGATGGCCTTGAACTCGGGCTTGCCCTTGAGTTCATTGCTCAGTTCGGTGAGCACCTCGGCCTGCGTCGGCGTGATATCGGTAGCGGCCACCTTGAAGAACACCGTAGCACCGTCGGGTGTGCGCCGTACATCGGACACGGCGGCCGCCGCCGGTGCTGCCGCGCGGGCCACCGGCTTGGCGACGGCCTGCAACGCCGGGTCGACCACCACCTTGTAGGCGGCGGGGTAGGACGGCACCACACCGTGCTTGGCCGCCCACATGTGCCAGTTGTCGACCACCGGGCCGGTCAGCAGGATGCCGATGCCGCCGGTGAGCGGACACAGCACCGCGAACCACCACGCCCAGCGGTGGATCGATTCCATGGTGGCGTTGAAGCCCATCGTCCAGCGCCAGAAGAGCGCTGCCCGCTCCGACGCTGTGCCCCGGTCGATGATCTGCTCGATCTCGCGCTCGCCCCCGAAGCGGCTCACCGCCAGGATGGTGGCGCCGTGCATCGCGAACAGGAGCACCGATCCGTAGAGGAAGACAATCGACAGCGCGTGGAACGGGTTGTAGAAGAGGTTGCCGTGACGCAGAGACAGCGCTGACACCCAGTCCAGGTGGGGCCACACGCCAAAGGGAACGGCTTCGGACCAGCTGCCCATCATGATCGGGCGGAAGAAGCCGCAGACCAGGTACAGCCAGATCGCTGCGGCGAAGGCCCAAGCGATGTGCGTGCCCATGCCCAGCTGTCGCGCGCGCCGGTAGGTGCGCACCCACCACAACATCATCGAGACGGTCAGCAGGAAGCCCACGATGATCCACCAACCGCCCTGTTGCAGCGGCGGGATGCTCAGGCCGTATGACGGGGGTGGCGGTTCGAGCGCGAGCCAGAAAAGCTGTCGGATCAGCTCGATCGGACTCCAGCCCACCGAGGCCAGCATGTTGAAGCCGATGATGTTGAAGGCCGCGATCCCGAAGACGAGCGATGCCACGCCCAAGCCGCCGAGATAGACCGGCCCGACCTGTGCATTGCCCAGTCTTCCGAACAGATGGACCAGGAAGGGCTTGCCACTGCGCTTCCAGTCTTCGCGAGGCAGCGCCACGCCGTCGTGCAGCGGACCAACCGCTTGCACCGCGGTAAAGAGGTTCTGATATTCAGCCACGATGGATCTCCGAGACTTCAGCGCGCATCACGAACGCCAGATGGGCAGGTTCAGCCACCAGCCCCACCACTCCGGCCAGCCCCGGGTCCAGAACGGACCGCTGATCACGATGCACAGCGCGGCGAACCACACTGCGGCTAGCGCCATGAACAGGCCCAGACGGTGAATGCCCAGCGTGCCCACCGAGTAGCCGATGAAGTCACGGAAGAAGGTGTCCTCGTGCTCGGGCGTCTTGACCTCTTGACCCTTCTTCGGGTTGGTGGCCGAGAGCACGAGACCGCCGTGCATCGACAGCGCCAGCGTGGTCGCAAAAAACAGGCTCGCTGCGATCGCGTGGGCAGGGTTGTAGTGGAAGTGCAGGTACTGGTAGGCGACGTTGCTCACCCAGTCCAGGTGACTGAAGATGCCGTAGGGAAACGCATGGCCCCACGCGCCCAGCAGCACTGGTCGGATCACCTGAAGCGTGAAGTAGGCGAAAATCGCAAAGCCGAAGGCCACGGGCACGTGATAACCCATGCCCAGCTTGCGACAGATCTCGACCTCGCGCAGCGCCCATGAGGCGAAGGCGCCCAGTGCGCACACGGTGATGATCTGCCACAGCCCGCCCTCCATGAGCGGCGCCATGCGCAGACCGTAAGCCAGATCGGGCGGCGCGATGCTGATCTGCCAGAGATTCCATGTCGGGCCCATGGCTGCGCCCCACAGGATCATCGCGGTACCGACCAGCGAAAAAAATGCGGTGGTGACACCGAAGAAGCCCACATAGAAGGGGCCGACCCAGAAATCGAAGAGATCACCCCCGACGAGGGTGCCGCCGCGAACCCGGTACTTACGTTCAAAACTCAGCATGGCCATGTCTGGATCCCCTTCTCCCGTGCACTC